>CAZHQU010000131.1:388-5744 GCA_964534245.1 uncultured Coprobacillus sp. | reverse complement strand
GGCCTATATACTGTGTTGAATTAAACTATTCAAATTCAAGTATGACAGAGATTCAAAAGGCGCAAAAACTGATGGATGAACTCTGTCAGAACAGCGGAGATCGTGAGGTAGGAAGAGTTACTTGTGAAACACCTACAGATGTACATGTTGCATTACAGAGAATTATCTTCGACTTTTTTGATTTGCCGTGGATTATACCAGAAGTTATTAGTAAGTTGCCGGCGGAGTATGTCTTTGAAATTCCAGAACTTACATCGGATGCGACTGTGACTGCTTTTGGCGAGGGAATTGAATATGTGGAGCTTATCAATGTGGCAGATGGGACAGTGCAAAGAATCGACAAGAGCATGGAAACAGACAGACTGTTGGTGATTGTGGAGAAAGGCAAATACTATTCAATCAAAATGATTGTTCCATCAGCTGGAGAATGGAAAGTGAAAATGTACGGGAAGGAGGATGGAGAAGCAGAGGTTTATATTCTGGTCAACAATACAGCTATGCAGGAAATGGATCTTACCATGATTGCAAATCCGAGCAGTGGCGAAGAGAAACTCCTTAAGAGTGATACTATTGCCGTAAATGCCTTTTTTGAATATCAGGGAATCGAAATACATAATTCTGACTTTTATGCAAAAAATTTAGCATCGGTGAGAGTATTTTGTTCTGATAATACCACGAAGGAATATACGATGAACGGAGATTCTAACGGATATAGTTTAAATCTTCCGTTGACAGATCTTCCCAGCGGTACTCATACAGTGCAGGTTGTATTAAACCATACGATGTTCAAAAATGACGTAAAGCTTAGTAATACAGAAGAGTTTTCGATGATGAATTTGGAACTGGAATTGGTGGAGACAAATGCGAAGACATATACAACGTATGTAAATAGCCACTTTGAAAAGCTCGATCTTACAGGTATCTTTAATAATCCCGATCAGGATCCGGTCAACTATGAATTGTACTGCAGAAACAAGGAGTTCGATTATGTGGTTACTGCAGATTATATGGATATTACTGCGGGAATGGATCCTGGTACGTATGAAGTGGAGATTCGCGCAAAAGATCCAGATATGACTCAGTCGATCATATATACAATGACATTGATTGTAGAGGATCGTGTTCCTGTTGTTTCAGATATTCCTGATCAGGAGGTTTGGGTTGATTTCTATTCCTGGCAAAAAGACGTTAAACAGACAGCCAATATAAATCTGGATGAGTATTTCGTTGATCCGGATGGTGTTCAAATGACGTACACTGTAGAACAAGATGCAGCGGCGACAACAGTTCACCTTGAGGGTGCATCTTTGGAGTTGGAGCCGAATGAGAAAGGTACAGCTGTAATTCGTGTTATAGGTAATGATGGTGTTAGTGAGGTAGTAGAAGAGTTTAATGTGGAAGTGGTGAGTGGTAAATACATCTACTGGAAGCAGAACTGGATATTCTACGCAATAGCTGTCATGATTCTTGTGATATGCATGATCGCAGCTATAATAGCACGAAAAAATAAGCATGTAAAAGGGGAATGGAATATCCAGATAGATGAAAATGGTGAAATATACAGCGTTGAGAATATGGATATTGCCAACTATACGCTAGCAGGGAAAAAAAGCAAGGTTAACCTGAAAGAGTTACTGGAAGAATTAACAGTCTTTATGGAAAATGGCGCAGCATTAAGCTTGATTTATCCTGGTTATTTTTCAGGAAATGGTGTAGATAAGGTGGAGCTGGTTGGTGTAGTCCGCAAACAAGGATGTATCGTCAAAAAGTCAAAAGACAGCCGAGTTAGAATCACTTGTAATGGAATTGAGGTTAGTAAAAAATCATCAGTATATGGTGGCAGTATGGTGATGGAGATTACAAAGGGTGATGGTTCTGGAGAAAGACTCACTGTTACAATGATGATGAGAAGTATACGCTAAATGTGTATATAGCAGTCAAAGAAAAAATCTCTGTGGAATGAGTAGGAGGAATAGAAATGCCGTATTTATATGAATTTGACAAAGATGCACATTCAACTTTATTAGCATCGCAGGTTTTAGATGCATCGAAGGGAGTTTTATTCGGAGCAAGTGGACTGAAGCCGGATACTACGAACCGCACGATTCTGATCGGTTTGGGAGGTACGGGAATTCGTACGATTGATTACGTAAAAGGTGCGATTTCAAAGCGATTAGATCCATCATGGAAAAGATATGTTGGCTTCCTGGGGATAGACAGTTCGTGGTCAGAGTTGGGAAATACCATGTATTTAGAAGCATCGGAAGGCGTGAAGATCACGAGAGACGGTGTAGCAGAACGAATGAAAAATGAAGAGACATATCCGTCGGCCGTACGTAGATTTATGCCGGAAGGGGAACAATTGGGATCACTGAATAGTGATGGTTGCGGAAGAACCCGTTTGGCCGGAAAAATCAAAATTCATGATCAGGCCCCCGGTAGTCTGGGCGTTGACGAGGAGATCGTAAACAAGCTGGTTACATTAAAGTCATCGGTATTGGAGCCGTTGGCTGGCAACGCCTCCGGTTCATATGAGGTATATGTGATTGGCAGTGTCAGTGGCGGTACATGTTCCGGTAGCTTTTTGGAGATGCCGGCGTTGATCCGAGAAGCGTTTGGGCATAGCTCAAAACTCAAGATCAATGCAATGCTGTTTTTACCTGATACCCTGACTACATTGGATCCGCAAAATGAAAGCCAGTTGTATGCAAACGGCTATGCATCATTAAAGGAATTGAATTATTACATGGGAATGTCCATGAGAAAAGATTACGAGGAAAAATGGAGCTATAGCAGCAAAGCAAAGCCGGAAATAGCACTAAAGGATGATTTTTTCAATGTGCCGTATTTGGTGGGAACATCTAATGGAGCATCAGAAGATGCATTTCAAACAGCGAAAGAGACGATTGCTGAGTTTTTGATCAGTTTGCTTGCAAAAATTTCGACGCAGGACAGTGGGATGTTTTTGACATCCGCATTCGAAAGCAATGCAACCGCTTCATCCAAAGTGGGGAAAAAGCTTTATCATCCCGGTGCTGCTGAGCAGGAAGCTGCAAATGAATTTCATGAATTCCCGAAACGGTTTGCGGCAATCGGATTCGCCGAAGCTTCAGCACCGCGAAAATTGGTACGGGCTTATACAGTGAGTCGCGCTTGTCAATTGGCTGGCATTAAGCCTGTGAGTCCGCAGGATCGTGCATCAGCCCAAGCAGCTGGCAGCGGTGTGGTTGTTCCATTCAGAGGTGAGGACGATCTGGTAAATGCAACAGAAGGCACGCGGTTGGCAAGAGACATTATTGCTCCGATTGAAAAGATCCTGAACGTAATTCACAGCGGAAACTTCAACTTTTCAGAGGATCTGCATGAAACAGATATCACTTGGAAAAAAATCAAAGCAGGAACGTATGATCATCCTGCCATTGCATCAAAAGTTGAGGTGATAGTTCAAAACCGGACGGATTCTGATATGATTGATGATTTGAGGAAACGGATCAAAAAAGCATATGAAGAATATCGTAATAATGTAAAAGAATATGTCAAAAAAGAGGGTCCCTTTGCTTTTGTAAATGTTTTTAAAGGTCGTTTTGTGCCGGTGGGTGAGGATTATGGTATTGGTATTTTCCAGATGATCAAGAACCTGATAGAAGGAAAAACGATCGAGGGCAAGGTGTTTGGCGGTTGGCAGACGGTAGAGAATGCAAGAGCTTCTTTAGAGATGATTCGAAAGTCGATTATCAACACAAGTGCAGGCTTTTTGGGTATTCAAGGAAATACACAAAAAACTCAGGCAGCGCAGTGGGTGGAGGCTTACAACGGTGTTGTGAAAGCAAGAATCAATGAAGTACGCAGAGAAGCCACGCTTGGTCCGAATGGGGCATTACATGATAGTTTTCAGATTCCTGCCGCAAAGCTCGCGGATGAAGTAGGTGCCTTTGGTTCCATATTAGTGACAATGACAGGAATTTATCAAAACCATGCTAGAAAGATGGAAACTTATGATGATTTCCGTAAAGCGCAGGATAATAAAACGGAGGTAAATCTGGCGGCTGTTAATAATGCTTCTTACGATTGGCTGAAAAAGCAGGCTGATAACACCCTCAAATCAGTGAATGCCCATACACTCAGAGATAATCTGATTGACCATTTCTTCGCTATAGGTGACGATCAAGTGCCCAATAGTCAGAGGTGGCTTGAAGTTCCTGAGAACAGAGTGAAATCCAAAAATGGAGAAGTGACTTTAACTGTGCCGGATATGGCTATTCCCGCGCGTGCAATTTTTGATTCCTATTTGGCTGAAAACTTCCCCGTCACATTGGATGTATCTATAGAAACGATGTTCGTTGAACTGAATCAGAATGGTGTGAGCTATGATGATACGGCCAATGCTGTGATGGAGCTCCTGGAAGCGCACAGTCAGCCTCAGTTTAATGGTGACATACCGGACGATAGTAAATTTAGCTATATAATGTATCCCAGTTCGTTAGAATCCAGTTCAGAGGAAGGACCTGTTATTGCAGAGGCAATCAAAAAAGCTGCTAAAAATGCTTTTTCAGGAATTCAGATATACGCCAGCGACGATGCAGACAGCATTATGTTTTATCAGCTGGCAGCGCCGATGGAGATCTATCGTTTAGCAGAGCTGTCCAGTTGGGAAAAGCATTATGAAAACGGCGAGTTTGGTATGCATAAAAAGGAAGCCTATTTACATGGATATTCACCTGATATAACTGAGGAAAAAAAGGTTGGCGAGGCTGTGAAATATATAGAGAACACCCGGTGGAGTGACTATCCCTCTATCGTACGGCAGCAAGGAGACCCCAGAAAGCCGGATCCGGCAACCGGAAAAGTGAGTCATGAGGGCGAGCGTCGACAGGAACTGGATAGGTTGATCGCGAAAGCGAAAAAGCTAGGTGTTTTGTATAGTGAGAAAGTAGCCGATGGTTGGATCGTGAAGCGGGTTCATTGTGATAAGAGTACTGAGTGGAAATTTGATATCATGGAGTGTCAGCCGGATCCGAAAACGGGCCTGTTGCCTTTGGGTAAGCAATTGGCGCTGGCAGTAGCGGAGCAAAACGACACATCATTAGAAAGTATTTCCCGCAAGGTACGTTTAGATCATGGCGGCTTGATGGATGCAGAACATGTTACAGAGGATTTGGCCTGGAAGTTTGCCGCAAGGACACTGCGCGCACATGTTCCTATGTATATCGAAATCCGAGAAACTGTCAAAAAGTTTGAAGTATGGGCGAAGGACATCGAAAAACATAATGAAGATGAGATGAAAAAGCTTCAGCCTGCTAAGATGGTGTATATGATCAAATCTCGGATTGTTCGTCGTAATGATGATGGTGCATGG
>CAZHQU010000131.1:0-378 GCA_964534245.1 uncultured Coprobacillus sp. | reverse complement strand
GTGCATGGGTGTATGTGCAGCCTAATGGTACGCAGAAAGTTGTAGCACCCTTAACACCGGTAATGATGAAGTTTTTAGCACCAAAAGATAAGTATCTCGTAGAAAACGGATTGTTGGGATATTATCTGTTTGGTAAGCTAAGCGCAGTTTTAAACAGTACCGAAGAATTTGATAAAGCATTTGAAAGAGCAAAGCAAATGTTAGATCAATTGGCCAATGATGGTGAGATTGATTCTCTGACAGCGGGTGAAGAGTTGGCTGCTGTCATCTTGGCGGAAAAGGAAAGCTTAGCGGAAAAAGGTGCTCGTCTAAATGGCGAAGAAGCTGATCCGAGAGAAAAATACATGAAAGCTTTTGCCGGAATAACGGATAAGGAAA
>CAZHQU010000130.1:0-5745 GCA_964534245.1 uncultured Coprobacillus sp. | reverse complement strand
TATCCAAGTAATAAGATATGAAAAATCCAATGCATACCACTAGCATTAACTATTAAAAATATTATTTCAAAAAGCAAAACTATTACACTACTTATCGCTAATATTAACATATCATTTCTCCTATATTTAATTTATAAAAGTATATCAAATTATTAAATATTTTACAATATAATTATGATGTTAAATTCCTAGTATTGAAAAACATTTATGATTATTTATTGCATATTCTGCCCAGTACGATAATTCTTCTATGATTTCCTTTATTTCATCTGAGTAGTTTTCTACTTCTTCTTTAATTCTTTCCCAACACTTCTTATCTACTTTAGTTATCCCGTAGTAATCATAATCCTTTATACAATTTTCAAATAGTTCATAAAGTTTTGATTCTTGCATTTTATTGTCATCTAATAACATTGATTTATGATTCCAGTGTTCTTCTTTATACTTTCCAATCATAAACTCATGGTAAAAAGTTCCTTGTCTTTGATAATTTAAAATGAAATGTTTATATGTTATTACTTCTAAATTAAATTTATCTTTAAAATCATCAAAGCAGACAGGACATATCCATATATTTAAGTCTCTAGTCAAATATGCATATTTATACTTAAACATATCTAATTCTTCTATTTTATCAAAGCAAAAGTCACAGTGTTCATGAAATAACCTTTCATCTTTAAATTGTTTCTTAAATTCATATGGATCAATCCTTAATAACTTTTCATTTAATAAATATTCATCTTGATTTAATATTCTCCAGTCTTTTTCCATTTATTACTCCTTGGTTAAATCAAGTTCATACTCTAGCTCATTTTCACTAACATTAACACAAACAAACCCTAGTTTTTCATGCATCTTTTGTGAAGCGATATTCCACTTATATACAGTTGAACCTGTTATTTTTAGATACCTAAGTTCTTTAAGCCTATTTACAACAACTTTCATTACTTTATATCCTATTCCAATACCTCTGTATTTACCAAACCATATAGCAATTGGTGGATTAACATCTTTAATGGTTACATCTCCAATTGGAATAAACTTATCATCTTCAAGTATTTCTATATAATATAACTCACCATGTTCATTTAACCATTCAAACATACCTTTAACATAATTAAGGTCTGGTTTCTTTGAATCATCAAATATGCCTTCTGAGTTTTGATACACTACAGGATCAGTGTAACCTACTAAAGCTATTTCATAGTTTCCATCATATTTTCTTAATCTTAATGTATTATCTATATTTATAATATCAGTTTGTTTAGTACAATTCATAATTAACTCCAGTCTATAGTTAGTATTAGTAATCTTCTTGCATATCATAAAACACATCATCGATACTATTAAAATCAACTCCATAAATTGTATTAAATAATCTAAATGGATATGTAAACTCAGACCCATTTGTTTTATTATATTTATTATCTAAATCATTTATATCTTTACTACTAGTTGCTCCCTTAGCAATCCCAATTGTATTGGGATGATGAAGTATGTTTAAATGTCCTAGCATATTTAGGTATGAACTCACTTGTTCTTTTGTCATTGGTAATATTTTTGATTTGTATAACTCTTCTTTAATTTCAGTTGGATATGCATTATCTAATGAGCATATAAAACTTATTGAATTCATAAATACATTAAAATCATTATATGTAGATTTTACTTTCGGAAGTTTTAAATATTCTTCTAAATAAATTAGTGATGAATCTAATGACATTTCCCAAAGCTCGGGATAACCAAAATAGAAGTTTCCCAAACTAAGGTTTGTTGAGTCGAATAAAGTTTTTACTGAACGTTTTCTTTCATAGCATCCACATATTGTGCAGTATTTTATCTTATCTAGAGTTATACTATTTTCTATATTTTTATCTGTACTTTTTTCTAAACTTTTTATAAGTTTTTTATCATTATCAATTTCATGAGTTGGAGTATTAATAAAATAATAATATGCAACTAGAGGATATCTATACTCTGGCGCGTCATGACTAATTCCATATATAAAAGCATGAGCAAGTTCTTTTTGAGTTAGTCTTTCACAAATAGCTTTTCCTTTCGCAATCACTTCATTATGTGAATAATTAATTCCATTTCTTCTCATCAATCCATTTTTGATTGCTGGGAGATATTGGGTTATTGATTCTTCTTTATAATTATTATTATACCATTTCTTTAAAAGTCTTTTTGCTTTTTTATCATCACAAGCTATAACTTCGTCTGTGTCAATTAAGGCTAGTTCATTTTCTAAGCGGATATCGTATTTATCTTTTTCAGTCATAATTACTTTATTAATATCGCTCTACAAGGAGCCCCTTCAATTCCTTTAATATTAAGTGGTTGTGCACATAAGAAATACTTACCTTCACCAACGTTTCCTAACTTTATCCCTTCAAGTAAAACTATGTTTTTACTTAATAATATTTCATGCACTTCTTTAGGACTATCAACTGGTCCTACAGACTGACTTTCATTTCCAAGAAGTAATATATTATTTAAAGCAAAGATTTTTGCGGCTGGTGGTGTCACTACTACATTACCCTTAATTAATATTCTTTGATCACATCCATTAGCCTTCGCTTTTGCTAGAATATTAATTGCATCAGATTCAGATAAATCCCCTTTTGCACAGCACACAAAACACTCCCCAACAAAACTTTCTAAAGGCATCATATCAATAGTCTTACCGCCTTTAATAAAGTGACTTGGACTATCAACATGTGTTCCATTATGTGCACACATCGAAAAGCTAGATAGATTAAAACTATCTCCTTTGCTCATATCACATAATTTCTCTACTTTTGGAATGGGATCACCTGGGTATACTTTGCATTTAGTTATTTCTTGAGATATATCAATAATCATTATTATTCACCTCGAAACTTTTATCATAATGCAATTATATCATTTGAAGTTAACAAATTCAAGAAAAAAGTAACTTAAGTAAAAACCTAAGTTACTATTTTTATAGTCTAAATCTCTAATCATTCAATTTTAGACAACAATACATTCCATTATCATTATCTTCTTGATTAGTTAATCCTAAATCATTTAATCTCTTTCTATATCTTTCTTGATTTGATTTTACAATAGAGTCATCAGTTATATATGCTCTAATTTCATTTAAAGTGTAATCACCTTTCTTTGTTTCATAGAACTCTTTAGTTTTATTTAACATACTTTCAAATGAAGTCTTAGTTATATACTCTTTCTTAATTTCAAAATTCATACTTACAAAGTGCTCATCATCATAGTCTACTGTATATAGATATAAATACGCTATACACTTACAACCTTGGAAAATCGCATAACCTACTTCGTTTTCCTGAGTATTCATATTTTTGAAATTTAAATTCCATTCAAAGTGACCTTTTATGAATAGATTTGGTATAACTTTTCGATATTCTTTTGCATAATAATTCATAATTTGTGCTAAATAACGTGAATTAGTTTCATTTATTAATTCGTATCTATATTCTTTATCGATACATAATTCATAATATAATGATTCATCATCACTAGGAACAGTATCACCAAATTCATGAATATTAGGATTACTCTTAAAATGAAGTTTTTCAAAGACTTTACTAGAAACACCATCAGGAGAACAGAATGCACAGATTTTTGTGGCACCTTCTTCTTTTAGAATTTCAATAACTCCTTTTAATAAATAACTACCATATCCTTTATTACGTAATTCTTCTTTGATATAAAAATCATTAATTAGATAATAATCATCTTCCACCATACTTTTATCAATTTGAATTGAACCAATAACACTTTCTTCTTCAACTAATACAATAAAGAAATCATCCCAATTGTTAGCATTTCTAACTTTATAGTTAAAGTATTTATCAGACCTAGCTTTATTCATTGATTGATATAATTCTTTAACTCCATAATAAAGATTTCCAGTTAAATGATTTGATTTAATAACAAACATAGTTTTTAATAGCACTAGTCTAGATTTTGTCCACCTCACACACTAATTTAATAAATAACATAATTATCAATCCTCCTTTCCCTGTACTAAATTATACAAGCATTTAAAAAGCACCTCTAACAAATTAGAAGTGCTTGTATGTTACATATATTTTAGTTTACAAATCAACTAAAACGGAATTCAATATTACTTCTAATTTATTATTTAATAATTTATTCATAATATTCAACTCCTTTCCCTGTAAGATTATCTTTTATAATTAGACACAGTATTTGAGATACTTTACTATATTATATACTAATACTATAAAATTATAAAGTAAATGCACCATATAGGTGCATTATTTAAAAATCTAATTTATGATATTTTTCTTAACTTATAACCAAAAGATTCTATTTTACTAACCATTTTATTAAATCTATTTACTGCTCGATTTTTTACAAATAATTTTTTTAATCCTTTTTCTATATTAAATGATATATTCAGTTCAATATCTTTATTATATACTTTACCATAAATAACTATACTGTAATTACCACTTGTAAATATATCTCCTATTGGCTCTTCTGTAATATTGTTTGAATTTTTTTCTAAATCTTTTGTAGTAAGAGTATCAAATTCAAAAAACATAAAGTTATTAAAAGTAATTCCTAATCTATTAATCCCAATAATATCATTTTCATTAATATCTATATGATCTTTACATGGATTTGAGTCTATATCTAATTTATCTATATTTAATTCTTTTTTGAGTATATGCCATTCAGTAATAAAAGCAGAATGACCAGAACACTCAAAATCAGACCAAAATAGTTTCTTATCACTTTCAAGATAGAATTTTTCTACCTCATTAACAAATCTACTTATAATATCTTTATATTCATCAAAACTCACTACATGCTCTTTATCATCAGTCATAATCTTGATATTATCATCTTCTCTTATAACATCAAAATCAATACCATAATTACAACTAGTAATTGTTACATTAGTATTATCGTCAGAAGTAATCATGAATCCTCCACAACATGGTATCATTTGATTATGATCACACCAGTGATCTTCTTTTAGACTTTTCATAAATCTATATGCGGAAGCGGTAACGCACCAAGTGTCTTTTAAATCACAGATTACGTCTCCGTCTATTTCAAAGAATACATTTCCGTGAACACATAAATCATATTTTTGTTCTTTCTTGGATTTACCCAAATAGTGCAAATTCTTTACTTCTAATTTCATAATTTACCTCTTTTGTTTAATGAATAGCTCTCTAGCACCAATAAATTCAAAGCCAATTGATTTTGCTAAAGCTGTAGATGCTACATTTTGTTTTGCTGATTGATATAAGAATCTCACATTAGCATTATAAGTAAGAACGCTCTCACAAAGAGATTTACCAATTCCTTGTTTTCTGTATGATTCTAATACACCAATATCTTCTATCATTCCATAGTTATCAAATAATCTATATGTAACAATGCCAACTAATTTACCATCAATATAATATCCTAAAAGTTTTGTGAAATTATCGTTATTATCTACACACATTTTAAAGCTTATTGCTTCACATTTAGATAAATGTCCTTGTTTCATTAACTCATCACAAAAGATTAGTATATCATCTTTATCATCTAGTGATAATGATTTGATATTATTATTATGACTATTCTTATTTTGATAACAATTATTATTACTATAACACCTAAATCCTAAATATTTATCTAATTCATTAGGAATATTATTAATAATACTAACAGTTAAATTGACACAATTAGAGTCATTATTATACTCATTAAATAAAG
>CAZHQU010000129.1:0-5775 GCA_964534245.1 uncultured Coprobacillus sp. | reverse complement strand
TATTTATCATTATTATCTATTACAAATGTTATAGTATTATTTATATCTAAATCCTCTTTTAGTTTTGTATATAATATCCCAGTACCTTTACATTTAAAATACGATTCTTTTGTTGTCCATACTTTAAATAAATATTCTATCTTTTTCATATTATCTTCGATATCATTATATTTTTTTAATTCATTTTCACCTAATAGTTTTGTAAGTAAAAAATGTCTATCTTCGTATTTTATTTTTTCTATGTCTACTCCACAATCAAATGGTGAAATACATATTGCTATCATTTTTGAAGAATGAGATATATTAAAATATGATACTGTTTTTTTTAAGTAAGGCTTATTATATATGTTTCTAATTATGCCTATCTCATCTATATCAATATTATAATCATCTTGATATATTCTTCTTAAATAATCCCATGCTAACTTGCTTATTTTTGTTTTATCTAATTCTTTATTTAGTTTTATTAAATACACATTTGTCATAATAGTACCATAACAATATACATTTTATTAGAATTATACAAAATGGTCTATTTAATAATAAATAGACCATGAATATTTTAATCTATATTAAAATATTTATTTCTAATTTTAGTTAATATTTCTTCTGAAAGATTTGGATTATTTCTTAAATACTCCTTAACGTTTTCTCTGCCTTGTCCAAGTTTTTCTTCTTCGTATGAAAACCATGAACCACTCTTTTCAACGATATCAAACTTAACACCTAAATCTAAAAGTTCTGCTTCTTTTGACACACCTTTTCCATAGATTAAGTCTATATCACAAGTTTTAAATGGTGGAGCAACTTTGTTTTTAACAACTTTAATCCTTGTTAAGTTACCAATTGCTTGATCACCTTGTTTAATTTGTTCTACACGTCTAATGTCTAATCTTATAGTCGAATAGAACTTAAGTGCTCGACCACCTGAAGTTGTTTCAGGACTACCAAACATTACACCTACTTTTTCTCTAATTTGGTTAATAAAGATAGCTACTGCATTTGTTTTAGAAATAGCACCACTTAACTTTCTCATCGCTTGAGACATAAGTCTTGCTTGCAATCCAATATGTGAATCACCCATATCTCCATCAATTTCTACTTTTGGAACTAACGCAGCAACAGAGTCTATAACAATAATTGCTATAGCGCCACTTCGAATTAAGTGATCACAAATTTCTAATGCTTGTTCACCAGTATCAGGTTGAGATACAATTAAGTTATCTACATCAACGCCTAGTGCATGAGCATATCTAGGATCTAGTGCATGTTCTGCATCTATGAATGCGGCGATGCCTCCTTGTTTTTGAGCCTCAGCAATTGCATGTAATGCAAATGTAGTCTTACCACTACTTTCTGGTCCATATATTTCTATAATTCTTCCTTTAGGGTATCCGCCTACTCCTAAAGCCATATCTAATGAAATTGATCCCGTTGGAATAACTTCACATACTTCATTTACTTTATCTCCAAGTCTCATTATTGAGCCTTTACCAAATTGTTTTTCTATCGACTTAAAAGCATCCTCTAAAGCTTTGTTTTTATCTTCTGCCATAAATTTCTCCTTATTTTTGTTCTTTTAAAACTTTTGCATTTTTAATAAAATAATCTACACCAGAAACAATTGTCATAATTGTAGCAAAAGCTACTAATACAACAGTAATAATATCTTTAATCAAATTATTTGAAAAATTAATACTATTAATAAATATCACATAAATTATCATAAACATTTGAGAAACAGTTTTAAGTTTTCCTAATTTGCTTGCGGCAATAACTACACCATTATCTGCTGCTAATGTTCTTAATCCTGTAATTGCTAATTCTCTAGCTAAAATAATAGTAATTACAAAACCAAAACTTACCCCAAATGCCTGGAAAATTCCTAATTCTAAAATTGCAATCATAGTAGACATAACTAATAACTTATCAGCAAGTGGATCCATAAACTTGCCAAAGTTAGTTACCAAATTATATTTTCTAGCAATTTTTCCATCAAGAAAATCTGTAATTGAGGCTAATATAAATATTACTAATAAAATTAATAATTGTAAATTAACTCCGTTAATTATATCTTTTAAAAATGATAATAGTGATACAACAATAACAATTGGAATTGCGCACATTCTTGCTATTGTTAATTTATTTGGTAAGTTCATAATTTTCTATTCCTTTCATTTACACATATGTAATTATATCATATTTTTTAATATTAGTAAATAAAATACTTTTTAATAAATGACAAAATATGAATATATTATGACAAAAATAAAAGATAGTATTATTTAATATAACACTATCTCACAATATATTTATTTTTGGTTTATTTATTGTTAATTATAGAAGCTATCATAGTTTCTAACAATTACTCTTTTATAACTTATTAATCCAATTACTGTACATAATATACATGAAACTGCTAAATAAGGAAGATTATATATTATAAATGAATAAATATATAGATAAATTAATGAACCTTTTCCTTCTCCAAAAACACCTTCTAGAAAGGCAGAATCATAACCCCATACTTCTGCATTTATAACACCACTAAATCCACTACAAATCAATCTAAAAACAAACACTAAAATCATCCCGACAACAAAATAAAATCTCTTATTATCCATAATTTTATTTCTAAATATTGCTATTAGAGCTACACCACTAAAACCAAAGATATAATCTAACAAAAACGATGCTAAGTTAAATGAATATCCATCTAAAACAAAACAGTTTAATAATCCATAAATGCATCCACATGCTAGACCATATGCCCATCCACATACAAGTGTTGCAATAATAAGCGGTAACATTGAGATAGAAATACTTCCACCTAATGTCCAGAATGGTAACGGAATAACTTTCGCTACTAATTCAAAACAAACTGCCAATGCTATCATCATTGACGTAAAAATAATTTTAAAAACTTCTTTTTTTCTCATACGCACCTCCAAAACAAAAAAAGTTTTTGGAATGCCAAAAACGATAAGAAACTATTATAAATTATAAAAAATAATAATAATAATTAGTTTAATTTCCTACGCTAGCATTACCTAGATCAGGTTTGATGGTCGTTGCCATTACGCAACCTCTCAGCCGAAGCTCCCATTTAATCTAATACGTTATTATTATAATACTTTTCTTTAATAATGTCAATTTAAACATTTATCTTTATTAATACTTTTATTTTTAATATAAATAATTAATAGTTAAAGGAAATAGGTCCACTAGGACCTATTAATCATTTCTAATTTTTTTAGATATTTCAACGTGAGCTGCATAAGCACTTAACCATGCAAAGTATAGGTTATATCCACCTGTACCACCATTTACATCAAGCACTTCTCCAATTATGTACATTTTCTTACATTTTTTGCTTTCAAAATTATTAGTAATACATGATAGATCTACACCACCCATACATATTTGAGCAACATCAAATCCCCTTCTACCAGTTATTGTGTATTTGAAATTTTTAATCACATTTACCATGTTTTCATCTTTGTAATTAGCTCTTTTATAAATATCTTGAAATAGCATTTTTGGAAAAGCTTTTTTAAGAATATCATAACCATTCTTTTTAACCATATAGTTCAATTCGAACTCGGTAATTTCAGGCATTAAATCTAGATATATTTCTTCACCAATTTCGACATCATTCGACAAATCCATAATCATAATTCCTGAAATACCTTTATCTTTAAATTGAACTTCGCCATCTCTACAACGACCTTTATGAATAATCATACATTTCCATCTAATGCCTTTTAATGGTTCAGTGTTTTCTTTTGTATATAAAGGCACTAATCCTGGTACAAGTTCAGTTATTTTATGACCTAATTTTTCTAGAATTTCATATCCATTAGTTTGTTCTTGTGCTTTTGATCCGGTTGCGAACACTAAATAATCGCATTCAATATCATTATTAATCAAATAACTATTGGCTTTCTTTATTGATTCAACTTTATAGTTTGTTTTAACTATTACACCATATTCATTTAATTTTTCAAGTAAAGCATTCACCACACTTTTAGCAGATTCATGATATGGATATACACGTCCTTCAAAATCACTTTTTAATAATATGCCTAGTTCTTCGAACTTATCTATCATTGAATATTTAACACTGTTTTTTTCAATTAGTGCATAATTATTGTAATATATCTCACCAATTTCATAATTCATAATATTACAACGACCATTACCAGTTTTTAGGATTTTCTTTAGAACTCTATCGTTTTGTTCTAGGATTATTACTTCGCAATCTGGATTATTCTTTTTAAAAAATATTGAGAAGAAAACTCCAGAGGCTCCTCCTCCAACAACTACTACTCTTTTCATGTTAGCAAATCACCTTCATATTATTTTATAATTTAATTATATACTAAAAGATGATTATTGTCAAATTTACTTTATAAAATTAACTATGATTATATATATTATTATATAAATCATTACATACATCATTATACTTTTTATTTTATCCTGACTCATATTATTTATACCTACTCATCCTGAGCAAATCCTTTAATAATTTTAAATACTAACGAAAAACCATCATCTATTATACCTTCTACTTTTCTTCCTATTTTGTTAAAGATATTATCTTCAATACTATTAACTTGATAATTATTACCATCGATTATTATATTTTCTTCAAACTCTTCTAATTTATCATTAGGTATTCTATTTATTCCTTCATCTTCTACATTTAAAGTATATCCAACAAAGAACATAAATATTAATAATAAAATTACTTTAATGTTCATATGTCCCCACAAGCGGATGTACTGCTTGGTCTATTGATCTACTAATTATATCAGTTAAGTCAGCTATATCTAAGTCTACTTCTTTCGGTGTTACCATCATATTAAATCCCATTGGAGTTAGTATTTCATCGATGAGTTTGCGTTTATCAATATTATTTAAAGTCCCAACATTTCCAAATAGTTCTTCTCGATATTCTTTATCTGGTAATGGTTCATCTTTTATTTTATCATTGTCTATTTTTTTATTATTAGATAATGAATTCATATATTTCATAATTATGTCTATTGTATCACTAGCAATCGTTACAGCATCAACTACTGTTGGTACCCCCACAGCAATCACTGGAAGCCCAATCGTTTCTTTACTTAACTCTTTTCGCTTATTACCTACTCCTGATCCTGGGCTTATTCCAGTATTAGTTACTTGAATAGTTTTATTAACTCTATCTATTGCTCTTGATGATAACGCATCAACTACTATTAAATAATTTACTTTAATTTTCTTAACTATAGACTCAATGACATCAAATGTTTCTATTCCTGTTGTACCCATTACCCCTGGAGCAATTGCGCTAATTTCTCTTATTCCCTTACTTACTTTTTCTGGATTAATTAAAAACATATGTCTCGTAACAATTACATTATCAACAACAAGTGGACCTAAAGAATCGGGTGTAACATTTATATTACCTAATCCAACGATTAAACCAGCATCTCCATCTTTTATGTTTTCATATTCCATTATTTCTTTTAATACTCTAGATAAGACTCCAACACATTTATCAATATCATCAGTATCATGAGTTCTTACACTTCTTGTATCTATAGTATAGTACATTCCTGGTTTAATATTAACTTTATGTTTATTATTATCATCTATAATAATTCTTTTTAAATTTATTCCATTTATATCTTTTTCTTCCTCAATTAGTCCACTATCTTTTATTGATTCAGTTGCTAAATCTGTTCTTACTTGATATTTATCCATTTTATTCACCTCGTATAATGC
>CAZHQU010000128.1:0-5804 GCA_964534245.1 uncultured Coprobacillus sp. | reverse complement strand
AAAGGGACTGTAAAAAAAAAATTTCAGAAGTGAAGTTTAGGAACAATACAGTTCCTTTTATTTTTACCATTATAAAAAATGTGGATAAAATCTAATTTTTAGGTATTTTTAGGCGTGTTTAAAAGAGTTTCAAGTGTTTTCCACATTAAAACATCATATATTTATTAGCAACATAAATCAGTTCTATGTTTTTTGTTATGAAATTTCATCAAATTGTATCCAACAGAAACAATAAAAATTTCTAAGTTTACGGATTTTAACCCTCTTCTTACAATTCTCTTATAATTTCTATCATGTTTTATAACACCGAATGTTCCTTCAGCTTGAATAGACCTATTCATCCTTAAAAGTGCACCATGTATAGAATCAAGATTATCTATGACCTCTTGATGCATAGAATCCAACTCTTGATTTATATTGATTTCTCTTTCGCCATTTTTTTTATGGCACTGTCCTTTAAAGGGACAATTAGAACAATCTTCACATCTAAATATTTCCTGTTCCCTACCATAGTTATTCCCTTTAACAGGAATTCTCTTGACGAACAAAAACTTTTTGCCGTTAGGACAAATTAAATTATTTTCATTATCTCGTTTGAAATTAATTGGCCTAAAAATATTATTGTGATACTTATTATCAGTTGTTTCTTTTTTATACATAGCAAACTTCATAAACTTTTCCATACCGTGTTCTTCACAAAAAATATAATTATTTTGTGTACCATAACCAGCATCAGCAACAGGATATTTTGGGTAAAAACCATAAAAGCCTTTAAATTTATACATCAATGGAATAAAACAATCGGTATCAGAAGCATATTGATTTACATCAGCGACAGCAATATATTCATCACATATTCCAAATTGTAGATTATAAGCAGGAAGCAACTGATCGTTACCCATATAATCTCTTTTAATTCTCATAAATGTAGCGTCCGGATCTATCTTAGAAAAACTATTTCTTTTTTCACCGCACGTGTTAACCTTATAAGCATACTCTTTAAGTTTTTCTAGATAATCTTTCAAAAGTTCAAAATAACGTTGGTAAGCCGTTTTTTTGTGTCCTTTACCGTTTTTAAAGCTTTTTTCATCTATATTAAAACGTTTTGAAAAATCATTTAATGTTGATTCTACATATTCAATTTCATAAATCTCACGAGTAGAGTATCTATAGCATTCGAAACATAATAATTCATCATTGATTTTTTCATATAGATTAGTTAATTTGACATATAATTTTTCTCTACTTTTTAAACAAGCATTTTTCCAAACCCAACTATATTTATTAGCATTAGCTTCCATTTTAGTTCCATCAATATAGATATGATTCAAATCAACATTTTCTTTTTTAAATATATATTGATTAATCTCATTGAATATATTTTCGATATTATCCTTCAAATATAAATTCATAAAATTACAAATTGTCATATGGGAAGGGAAAGAATTCTCTTTTTTTAGTAACCATCTAAAACGAATATCATTAACACATAAACGTTCAAGTTTACGAGTTGAAATATAACCATTAAGCATATATCCAAATAGAACTACCTTTAGCATAGTGACTGGATTAAAACCGATTCGACCTCGATTATCATTCTTATCGATTTTTAAGTATTTTTCTAAATTACAACCTCTCATTACTTCGTCAAAAGCATAAATTGGATCATCAAAACTTATAGAAGTTTCTAAATCTAGTGGTAATTCTAACTGAATTGGTGTATAATACTGAGTGCCTAGTTCAGTATTATTTAAGTAAGAATTAACTATATTTTTCATACTTAAATTATACCAAAAAAAGAGGTTTTTCTCCAGAGTGTCTGGTTTAAAACCTCTTTTTATTTTCGACTATAATTAATTTATTTTTTTACAGTCCCTTTATTTGTTTATTCAATTGTTGAATTATTATTTGATGTATCGTTATTTGTGTCGCCTGTAATTAGTGAACCAATCATGCTTGATAGCGCATCACTTGTTAATACTTCAGGAAGTACTCCATCCCAAGTATCATAGAAAACGATTGATAATACTAAATCAGAACATTGTTCATATGTTAAAGTATTTTGACTATTATCATATAAAGTATCTATCATATTCTTTACTTCGTTTACATAAGAACTAGCTGCTTCACCTTTAGCTACACCTTCAGCTTTGATTGCGTATGCTTCAGCATCAGCTAATAGTTTCTTAATTTCCGCTTCATTTGTAGAAGTAATTAAATTTGCCTCTGCAGTAAGTTTTGCAATGTCGATTTCTTGTTGTGCTTTAGCGCTTGCTTCTAAGATTGCTTCAACTTCTTCACCACCATCGATATCATCAAAGGCAACATCAACTAATGTAATATAGTAATTAGTATATAGACTTTCGGCTAAAGTTTCCTTGAATTCAATACGCGCTTTTTCTAATTCAGTTGATAATAATTCGAAGATATCATATTTGATAGTTGAACTTTGAAGAGATGATTTAATAATGGTGTTTAACGCATCTGTTGTAATATCTTCACTATTTGAGATTTTATAAAATTTACCCGCATCTTGTGTTTTAATTTTATAAATAATTGATAACTCTAAAATAGCGTATTGACCATCGTTTGTTTGGCCCGTTGTATTTACTTTTGCACTTCTGTTGGCTGTTGATATAGTAGTAATGTGTTCAAATACACTTTTTGAATGATATCCTTCACCATATGTTTTTTCTTGAATACCACCTTTAATATCATCATAGATAATACCTACACTGTTAGCTGGAATATTAGTAAATGAACCAAACAATAATATTGCGAAGGCTAGTATTGAAAGAAACGATAAAAGATAACTACATTTTGCTCTTTTATAAGTTCTATACCAATAAATTATGGCAATTGAGCCTGCTAAAAGAATAACGAATAAAACAATTGAAAAGATTAATAATGACATAAAATTTCCCCCTTTTATAATCTTTATTCATGTGATAAGTAAAAAAGACCGCCACTAAAATAGTAACGATCTTGCAAAATCACATTAGGTAATTGTTAACACCGAGGTATCACCTGTGTTGACGATGTTAACTTGGTATGCTACTCCTCATCACGTAAATAATTATAACATTTTATCTTATTTTTTTCAATTGATTTTCAAATTAATCTATTTTTTTCATTAAAAAAATATTCACAGAGAATTTGTTGCTACTAAATGAAGATTTAATTTCTAATCATTTTTTATATTAAAATTAACTCAAAAAATAAATTATCTAATGAGTACTAACAATACAGAGAAAACAATTATTTAGTAAATGATTAAATCTTTATTAAATTCGCTAAAATAGACAATTCTTTACTTTTGTTCTTTGTTTATAAAAATATTTGAATGAAATAAAATAATAAGTAGTACAAGTTTATTTGGTGTTTTTTCTCTTTATTAATAAATATTTAATAAAAATGGTGTATAATTTAAATAAGGTGGCGGTAATGTGTTGAAAATTTTATTAATTGAAGATGATGAAAAACTAAATAAGTTTATTAAAACCATCTTACAAAAACATAATTATGATGTTGATGGAATTGTTTATCCTGTTGATGCTTACGATTTGATGATGAAGAAAAGTTATGATTTAATAATTAGTGATATAATGATGCCTGAAGTGGACGGTTTTGAATTAGCATTAAGTATTCGCGAAAATGACTTGCATATTCCAATATTGTTTATATCTGCAAAAGATGAGTTTGAAGCAAAAAAACAAAGTTTTCTTCTAGGTGTTGATGATTATATGGTTAAACCAATTGATGTTAATGAATTGATCTTAAGAGTTGGAGCATTATTAAGAAGGACAAAAATTAACAAAGAGAAGAAGTTACAAATTAAAAACACAATTGTTGATACTGAAACTCTTAAGCTTTATTACAGTGGGAAAGAAATAGAATTTTCTTCTAAAGAATTTAAAATTTTGTTTAAATTATTATCAAATCCAAATAAGATTTTTACTCGTCAGCAAATAATAGCTGATTGTTTCGGGATGTTTAATGAGTCTACTGACCGAACTATCGATGTCCATATAAATCACATAAGAGAAAAACTTGCTGATAATAATGATTTTAGGATAGTAACTATTAGAGGTTTAGGATATAAGGTGGTGATAGATGATGAAAAAAATACGAAATAGCATTATATTTCGTATCAGTTTCATTAGTATCATTTCTTCTTTAATTTCATTTGTTGTTTTTTCTTTGATTGTAGTTATAAGGATTGAAATTGACAATTGGGAAATCAATGTTCCTCAAACACATCCAAATCCTAATAGAATGCCTTGGATTCATCTTTTATTATCATCGCCAGTTTTAATTGTGATTGTAGCTGGTATTATAGGAATTAGTATTGGAGCTATTTCTTCGACGTATTTGAATAATAAATTTTTAAAACCTTTAAAAGAGTTGAAGGAAATGACAAATGAGGTAGCTAAAGGAAATTTTGATGTTGCAATAGAAGAAATACCGGAAAATGAAATTGGTGTATTTGTTGAAAATTTTAATATAATGGTTCATGAATTAAGGAAAAATGAATTGTTGAAAAAAGACTTTATTTCCAATGTTAGTCATGAGTTTAAAACACCCTTATCTGTCATTTCAGGCTACACTACATTACTACAAGATCCAAACATTTCAGATGAGGATCGTATTGAATATTCTAAAATTATTTTTGAATATACAACAAACCTTGCTAATTTAGTTAATAACATCTTACGTCTATCTAAATTTGACAGCAAAAAAATTACATTTGAATTAGAAAAGTATTCATTAGATGAACAAATTAGAGAAGCTATTTTAAGTTTAGAGCCAAAATGGAACGAAAAAAATATTGTTTTTAATATTGAAATGCAAAAGGTTGAAATAAAAGCTGATAAAGAACTGTTGGCTATTGTTTGGAATAATTTATTAGATAATGCGGTTAAATTTTCAAGTGTTAATTCTATGATTGATATTAGTTTGTTTGAAAAAGACAATTATGTTATTTTTGTAATTAAAGATTACGGAAAAGGGATTAAAGGTAGTGAATTGCCTTATATATTTGACCAATTTTATCAAAGCGAAAAATCAAGAAAAATGGAAGGAAATGGTTTGGGATTAGCTCTTGTAAAGAAAATAGTAGAGGCGTCAAATGGAAAGATTTTTGTTTCAACGAAAGAGGAAGAAGGAACTGAATTTACAATTTATATTCCTTTAAAGTAAAATTAATAATTAATTAACATTTATATATTATAATTAAAGCGTCTATTAAGTTAGGCGCTTTATCATTTTATAGAAAATACATTTGGGGATAATATTTTTAGTTTTTTTCTAAAAAGCGATAAAGAAATAGTAAAAAAATCCTTTATTTATTTTTTTCTATTGTTTTGCATATAAATAAACATCCGCGATTTACACCTTTGCGGGTGTTTTTACTTATAATATTTATAAAAATCTTCTAGTATAGTATATTTTCCTTTTATCTATTGTGATTTTTTTTTAATGAAAAAAATACAGTGAGAATGTTATATTTCTATTAGACTTTGAGCACTTAAGATGAAGAAACTAGAAAATGTTGGCGATTAAAAAATATTAATCTTGTATAGGTTGAGATATGAATGACATAAGCTTTATAAGCGTTTTGTAATCAGTAAGATAATCAAATATTAATATTACTATATAATATGTTGTACTTCTACAAAGTTAATTTTGTTTTATTCCTTTTAAAAACAAGCGTTTTATAGTAAAATTAAATAGATGATTTGAGTTTTTCGTTGTATACAAAACTGACCATATTTAGATGTGATAGAAACAGCGTTGTTGAATGT
>CAZHQU010000127.1:0-5916 GCA_964534245.1 uncultured Coprobacillus sp. | reverse complement strand
GAGAATAATTATTAAATGTTAAATAATAAAACTAAGAATAAACAACATAAAAGTATTTATAGCAAAATAATACTAGTAATCTTATTAGTATTTACATTATTTACAGTTTCATGTTTTGAACATAAACATTACTATGTAGATGGTGTATGTGAATGCGGTGAGAAGCAAAAGTTAAGATATAGTATAAATTATAATCTTAATGGTGGAACTTTAGATAATCCTGTAGAATCATTCAATAGTAGTAAAGATGTAGTGTTACAAACTCCTGTTAAAGAAGGATATGAATTCTTAGGTTGGTATGAACTAAAGGATCAAAATAAAGTAAAAGTTGAATCGTTAGAAGATAGAAATTATAACTTGATTGCTGAATGGAAAAAACTAAATGATGATGATATATATAGTCAGTTAAGTTATTTATCATTTAAAAATTATAGAATAGATTTTTCTAAAAACTTAAAAAAACTAGGAACATATTCATACAATGAAAATATAATATCTTTTGAAAGAATTGTAAATAGTAATAAAGACAAGTCAAAATCTATAACTATAACTGATTATGTAGTAAAAGAAAATAATGTTAATTATTTATATAAAGCTAATTTAAATAATGAAGATGAAATCACATATGAAAAGTACGTAGATAGTGACTTAGAGTATTTAGAAAAACTAAATACATTAGGATTATTAAATTTAGAATGTTTAAGTAAATATACCTATACAAAAGAAAACAATAAATATTACATAAATGAAAAAGACGAAGTAGAAATCTTAAGTAATAATCTAGTCATAATTAGTTTATCAATTGAGATAAAAAACAATGTAATATCAAATATAACAATAACAATTAATGATTTAGATAATACTGAATCTAATGACGAAAACAAATATCTAACATTGACTTATGATTTTTATGATTACAATAATGTAAATATTACAGTGGAAGATATCGATAAAGCTATTTATGGGGAACAACAAACTATAACATCAAAATTTGTAGATACTAATTTATTAGCTTTAGATGGACCTTCTTATAATGCAAGTAAACCTGTTAAATCATATAGTGCTAGTAAAGGGTTACAATTTTTACAAAAGTCAGGTCCAGTCACATTAAAATCAAATGTGAAATATTATAATGTATCTAAAATCAAAATTTTATGCACAACAAATGCTAATCTTGGAATGAAAGTAGAAGCTAAAGTTGATAATACAAACTTAATTAGTAATGGCGGTGCTACATATGAAGTTCCTAAAGGGAAACTCGATAATTTGACTGAAGTTGTTTTCAATGTTACAGATTTATTAACTGGAAATGTTACAATAGACTTAATACCAAATGATGAAGAAAAATCTATGTACATTTTACAGATTGAAGTAATATGCGAAAAAGTTGATATCGATAAGAGCATATATATGCCTAATCAAAACTATAATGAAAACACACACTCTAATAAGAGATTACAAGATTATTTAAACCAAGAAAATGATGCTATTGGTTTACCATCAATAGGAACATATAATGTTTTAGTTATACCAGTACAATTCAAATTTGGATCAAAATATAAAGAATCTCATCTTGATAATCTAGATATGGCATTTAATGGAACATCAGAAGAAACAGGATATGAAAGTGTAAAAACATATTACCAAAAATCATCATATGGAAAACTTAATATGACATTTGATATTGTAGAGCCATATACAACAAAGAGTAATGCAAATTATTATAATAATTACATGAAAGAAGTAGAATGGGATAATGGAGAAGTAACATATCAGTATGGTGAAGAAGCAATACTTTTAGAAGCATTAGCATATTACGAAAACATATTAGATTTATCAAAATATGATTATAACAACGATGCAGTAATTGATGGAGTATATTTAATTTATAATCATAGTATTGATTATTATGACGAAGATAGTATGTTCTGGGCATTTACATCATGGTACATAGCACCAAGTGAAACAAATAAAACATTTGATAATTTAGATGCATATTACTATATGTTTGCTGGATACGATTTTATATTAGAAGATGTAAAAGGTGGAGAATATGTAAATGGAGAAATAGAAGGATTAATAATCAACGCTACAACATACATTCATGAAACTGGACATATGTTAGGACTAGATGATTATTATGACTATAATGAAGATAAAGGATCAAACGAAGGATTAGGTGGAGCAGACATGATGGATAGTAACTGTGGAGACCACTGTTCATATTCAAAGATAATGCTTGACTGGATTACTCCAAAGATAGTCACAACAACCCAAACAATTAATATTAAATCAATGAGCGAAACAGGAGATGTAATCTTAGTACCACTAGATTATAATGGAACATATATGTGTGAATATCTATTAATAGATTTATACACATCAAGTGGATTAAATGAAATGAGTCATAAACAGAATTATCTATATGGAGAAAAGGAATACGGAGTAAGAATATATCACGTATCATCAGTCATAGAAAATGCATACAGTGATGAGTATTTCTCAATAACTAAATATAATAACTCAGTAACAGAAATCCCTTTGATAAAACTAATAGAAGCTGATGGAAACAACAACTTTGAAAGCGGAAGAGGATACACTGACGAAAAAGACTTATGGACAGAAAACACAAAACTTTCTGATAAATTTAAAAACTATAAGAGAAATGATGGAAAGATAATCAATTTTGATATCATTATTAATTCTCTATCGGATAAAGAAGCAAGCATTACAGTAAATTTTATTGATTTAGAATAGAAATCAAAAAAATTTACTTGTAGCGTAAATGAGCAAAAATTAAAGAAATATTAAAAACGCTACAGATTTTGTGGCGTTTTCTTATGTTTAGAGTAGAAAAGTACCATTTTCGCTACAGACTCCCAATTTGACATATTTTAACATATATTATATAATAAAGATAATAGATGTATATAAAGAATATATAGGAAAGGAAATCATATGAAACTAAGAAATTTATTAAAATGTATTTTTGTTATAATGTTATTATTTATAATAACAGGATGTAATGAACCTAGTATAGTAGATATCAAATTAAGTGAAGATAATATTAAACAAGATATTGATGATTTTAATATAAGCGATATAACAATGAATGTACAATATAAAAATGGAAATATCGAAGAAGTAAATTTAAATGAGGATATGATTAGTATTAATGATTTGACTAAATTATCTGAGATAGGGATTCATGAAATAATAATTAACTATAAAGGATTTAAAGAAGTAGTGATTATCAATTTAAAAAAATATTATGAAGTTAGTTATGTAATAGGTGAAGAAATAATTGATACACAAATAATTGAACAAGGTAAAGATAGTGTTGCGCCTATTGCCATTAAGAAAGAAGGATTTGAGTTTTCAGGATGGAATCATGACGGAAAAAATATTACGGAAGACACTATTATTATAGGCGAATATACGCCAATAACATATACAGTTACTTTTAAAATAGATGATAAAATAATAGATATACAAAATGTTGTATATGGTAATGATGCTATTATGCCTAATTACGAAAAAGAAGGATATACTTTTAATGGTTGGGATAGTGATGGGAAATATATAACACAAGATACAGTAATAATAGGATTACGTGAAAGAAAAACTTATGTTGTAAGATTTTATTTAGATGGAAAATATGTAGATAGACAGTTTGTAAAATATGGTGAAAATGCAGTAGAACCCAAAATCCAAGATAATTATGTTGTTGAGTGGGATAAAGACTTTACAAATATTAAATGCGATTTGGAAGTTAACGGAATTAAATCCATAAAAAAATGTAAAATAGAATTAACAATACTAGATGTATCACATTCAATTTATGATGTAATAGTTGAATACGATTATGGCTATATATTTACAGAAAAAGATATATATGAATTGGATGAATTATATGGTATACATATGGATTATTATTTGTTTGCTGATAATGACAATTTCTTAAATGAAAAATTAAAAGAAGATCATAAGCTATGTATAGTATCAAAATATCATTGCAAAGGTTTATCAGATAATAAATTAGATATAAATACTTTTATAAATGAATATGGAGTATTCTTTGATGTATGCGTAGCTTATAATAGTTGTGCAACATCAGATGAAATAATTAATAGTGGAATTTTAGGATCAAAAGTAAATGAATCTATTAATGTGTTTAGTTCTTATTTTATTAATGAACATAAAGATTATTTTAATATATATATGATATCTGATATTGATTCTAACAATAATTTGATTAATGATCGAATAATTGTTCAATTAGCTCTAGATTATTCTAAATACGTAGTTATTGATTCTGAAGAAGAAACTTATAATTTGCTTATAGAAAGATTAGAAGAAAAATGCAAAGTAACTCTTCCTATAGCATTTTTAAATGCAACTGAAGAGGTTATATTATATAGTGCAGGTATAAAATTTAAATTTTTGGAAAATGATATAAAATACGAATTTGTATTAAATGGAATTAATTATAGTGTAAATAATACTTAAATTCAAATGAATTCAGTTGTCTTTAAATTGTGGACAACTGATTTTTTTATGAATTATTTCTTTAAAAAGATCTATTTAAATGATATAATATAAGAAAAAGTAGGTGATTAAATTGTCGAAATATGTTGTTAATAACGAGAAAATTGGGAAATACAATATTAATCTTGAATTAGATAAAAGAATGTATGCTATTGTATCTAACTATAAATGGATTACAAGAGATTTATTGCTTACTCTTTCTGGAGTTTTAAAATCAGAAAATTGTACATATAATGATAATTTAATTTTTGATAATAAAGATTACTTTAAAAAAAGAATATTAATTGATTTTGATAAAGAACATATTAATACTTTAGAAAGTCTAAAGATTAAGAAAAACTTGTTAGAAAATTATAAATTAAAGTTTGATGATAAAAAGTTTAAAGCATTAGTTAAAGAAACTAATCTTAGAAATGAAGTAGTTATAAATGATAAGTATTTCACAGATTATGGAAAATATTTAAGCAATGCATGTTTAGCACTATCACTAAATACATTAAATATGTTTATTATGAATTTTGATATAGATGATGATGCACATAAATTAGGTATTGATTCAATCAAGAAAAAAGTTTTAACAGATTTAAAGAATAACGATGATTTAGATAATATTATTATTGAATGTAGTTCAGTTGATTTAATTAATAAATACTTTGATAAAGTGATTATTTTAACTGATTATGATGATGCATATGTAATAGATCATAAACGAGATGATTTTGTTTTTACATATGATAATATTAAACTAAAGAATAAATTATTTAACTGCGGAGAATTTGTATATACTAAAAATAGTTATACAAAAGATGAACTTAAAGAATTAAAGAAAAATCAAAAATGTGAAATACATTCATTTAAAGAAATGTTAGAAGTAGTTAGCAGATATAACAGAGGTAAATAATGACAAAAAGAATTAAATATTATATTTATGCATTTCTATTAGCACTATTTGTAATATTTTTTCAAGTAATTTTTAGAAATATTGAATATAAGAATTTGGTATTAAAACTTGATATAATTAATATTGCATTTATTGTTTGTACTATTTTAAGTGTTGTTTACTCATCTAAAGTATTAGATAATTTTATTATGAAACTTTCTTTAGGTTTAACTAGAAAAGACTTAATGAAGAAATATTTTAAGAATATATTATTTATAATCTGCATAATGATAGGATGTTTTATATTGTCTTTCTTTACTTTATGGATATTTAAGAATCAATTTAATAAGTCTGAATATTTAACATTAATGTGTAATCATATATCTATTTACATTATGTGTTCATCTTTATCGCTTTTATTTAGCACATTCTTTAATAGAAAGATATATATATTTATACCAGTTATAGTCATATTTATAGCATATGTA
>CAZHQU010000126.1:0-5927 GCA_964534245.1 uncultured Coprobacillus sp. | reverse complement strand
ATAAAAAACATTCAAGTTTCTGAATTGTAATAATTTAACTTTTAATATTAAGTAATATAAAATATACTTGTCTTATAGTTTATTAATGTATTTAGGAGTTTAGAGTATGAAAAAAAATATATGTTTATTTATTATTGGTGATGACTTTGTGTTTGGTAGGTTACACACATAAACATGAGTTCTTTAATGGTGTATGCGAGTGTGGTAAAGAAAATATGCCTAATGAGATAGAGTTAATAGGAGAAGATTATTTAAAAGTAGGGTTAGACCAAAAATTAACTGTTAAAGTATATCTAGAAGATGTGGATTTACAATATTTAAGATGGACTTCTAGTGATACAAAAATATTAACAGTTGAAGATGGTAAAGTAAAAGCAATTGGTGAAGGCTATGCTATTATTAAAGCTCAAAGTTATTATGGACCAAGCAATGAAATAGAAATATTTTCAGGATATGAATTACCAAATTATACAAAATTAGATTAAAATGAATAATTAAATCCATCAATTTCTATTTTGACTTCATATTACGAAGAGAATGATGCTGAAACAGATAAAACAACAATTGAAAAAAAATAATCGTGTAATTCTAACTTTAAATTTTGTTGAAAGGGTAGAAAATAGAATTTATAACATTAAAAATATAAATGCAGATTATATAGGCGTTTTTCAAATAATAAATATGAAAGAAAGAATGAATATAATTATAATGATTATATGAGCTGGTGGTATGATACGTCGCATCAATTTGTATCAAAGAAAAATAATAGTAGTTATGATTTTAATACGATGTATGGCGTTTTATATTATATATGTGAATATGATGACGGAACTGAAGAAAAAAAGATAGAACATGAAATTGAAATGTTAGATATAAACGATGAAGATAGAGCTAGATTGCAATTAGAAACAAATAATAGTTTAATTAATGAATTTAATGAAGATTTATTTAAGAGTTATTCTCTATATAACGAAAAAACTTTAGGATATATGTATACTGTTTTTGCAAATATTTAAGTTGATAATAATAAGGTAGATAAATATATATTTGATTATCAATTATTTGCATATAGTAGAGAGGGAGATATTTATCCGTAAATTGGTTATTATAATGTTTCTTCAAAATCTAGAGTAGTAAATAGTGATAATGTAGATATTCCTTTAGATTTTAACATTAAGTGTTTAGTGGGTAAAGGTATATTAAAATATAAAAAAATGGAGAAACAGAAGAACTTGTCTTATATAGTAAGGCATTTATAAATTAATTATAATTGGAGAAGATATATGTGAGTTGTAGGAGTGGCAAGTTGTGCACAACATGCATGGATTGATACATCAAGATATTTGTGGATAGCTCTAGCTAAAGAAATAAGTGATAAAGTGATATGCCGAGTTCATACCCAATTGATAAGAATGGATTAATAGCGATTATGTCAGACTCAAATTATTTAATAATGCATATGCATGGATCTCCAGAAGCGTTTATTGATCAAAGAACAGAGGATAAACATAAAACTATTGTTTCATTAAAAACTTTAAAAAGTTCCCGGAGTTTCCTAATTTAAAATTAACTATTCTTACAGCATGTTCTACTACTGGAGGAGAAAATGAAAATAATATAGCTAGAGAATTTAGTAAATATATAGCAAAAGATGGATTAGTAATCGTTAATAGATATGATGTGTATGGTGGATATATTGATTTTGGAGATTAACAGGATAGACCTGGATGGTTTGTGTATCAAAACGGAGAATTAGTATTAAATGAAAATGATATTAAAGCGAGAATTACTTTGCAAGATGCTTTTTAGATATTTCTAGATTATCGAAAAAAATAATTAAAAATTATAAATACTTAAGTGGCTAATTTTAACTAGGCGCTTTTATTTTATGCAAAAAGATGATATAATAGACTTATCATTGTAATGAGGTGTGATGTATGAAGAAAATAACTCTTATATTCTTAATAATGTTTTTATTTATTACTATTGGATGCAACGAACATGTTCATGAATTTGTTAATGGGTATTGTGAATGCGGAGTTAATGAAATGGCAGAGGATGATACAATTTATGTAGATAAAATAGAAATTACAGGATTATCTGAGATGACTGAAGGCGATGAACAAACTTTAACGGTGAATATATTGCCTTTAAATACTACAAATAAAGAAGTTACTTGGTCTTCAAGTGACAAAACTATTGCAACTGTAGAAAATGGAAAAGTATTTGCTTTAAGAGAAGGCGTTGTAACTATTAAAGCAGCTTCAAAAGATGGTTCTAATAAAGAATGTGAATACGTTATTACAGTTAATAAATTAGTTATTGAAGTAGAAAAAATTGAAATAAGTGGTAATAATGAAATGCTTGAAGGTGAAGAACAAACATTAACTTTAAATGTTTTTCCTAATAAGGCCACAAACAAAGAAGTTGTTTGGTCATCAAGCGATGAAACTATCGCAACTGTCGATAACGGAAAAGTGAAAACTTTAAAAGATGGAAAAGTTACTATTAAAGCTGAATCTATAAATAAAGTATATGGAGAAATAGAAATAAATATAGATTACATTCCTGAATTTTATGTTGAAGATATCGAAATGTTTGTTGGGGAAAGTGTAGAACCTAACATTAATATCGTAAAAGGCAATGCTTCAGATTTAGAAATAGATATTGAGGGAACAAGAGTTGAATATAAAGATGGATTATTTACAGGAATTAAATATGGCGAAACTGAAGTTCGCGTAACAATTAAAGGTGTAACTAAGTCAATGTTTATAAATGTGAAAAGTATTGGAATAAAAGTGAAGAATGAATCTCTTGATGTAGATATCTTTGAAGAACTTGAACTTGATATTGATTATCCTAAATATTTAGGATACAGATTAATGTATGAATGTTTAAATAAAGATATAGCGGCTGTTAAGGATGGAACTGTTTATCCTAAAGCAACGGGAGAAGCAAAAATAAGAATATATTTTGAAGAAGATGAAAGTATAAGAAGGACTATAACCGTGAAAGTAACATCAGATCCAATTAAAATAATCGAAAGTTTACATATTAATGAACCACTAATGAAGAAAAAGGTAACTTCATATGGTAATACTAAAATTGATCAAGCTGTAATGGGAAGTGTATCAAGATATTATTTTGGAAAACTTAACTTAATTGAAAATATTGTAGATATTACTGATAATATGTATGTAGGATTAACAGCAACTCCAGAAATTTTAGAAGAACTTGATGAAACAGGAAAACCTAGAACAGGAGTTAAATTAGAGGAAATTAAATATATTACATATCACGATACTGGAAATAATACAAAAAACGCTAATGCTGATATGCATGCTCGTTATATGATTGGTGATTATAATAAAAGCGCAAGAGCTCGTTCATGGCACTACACTGTTGATGAAAAGAGTGTAATACATCATGTACCAGATGATGAAGTAACTTGGCAAGGAGATACATATACAGCGTATTCACAAAGTATTGGTATTGAAACTTGTGTTGACAGTGGCTCTAATTTGCACTTAGTATGGCAAAGAATGGGTAAATTATGTGCTGATTTAATTATGAAATATGATTTATCAATTAATTCTATTAAACAACATTATGATTGGAATCAAAAAAATTGTCCTCAAACATTAAGAATGAATAATTTATATAGTTATGCTATCTCATTAGTCGAAGGTGAATTATTAGTTAAGAAGGCTTTAAATGGATATACTTTAAAATTTGAATCTTTAAATCCTGAATATGTAAGTGATGAAGGAATAATAATTAAAGCTCCAGAAAGTCCAATACAAGTAGGATATAAAGTGACTATTTCAAATAAAGACGGATATAACGAAACAGTAACGTTATATTCTAATCTAAATCCGTTAGCTTAAAATATAGATATGAGGTAAACAATATTTTATGAAAAAAAGTTATATAAAGAAGTATTTGATTTTTATAATAGCATTTTTGATGCTATTTACGATATCTTGTAATAAGTATGATGAAGATGGATATCAAAAAGCAGAAAATTTAGAATATGTTAGTAATCAAAGTGATGACGCTAAAGTTAAAAATATTATATTATTAATAGGTGACGGGATGGGTGTTAACCATGTTGAAACTACAAAAATGACTTTAGGTGATAAAAAGTTAGATTTAGAGTCTGCAGAATATACATCAATGATGAGCACATACTGTATTGATAATTATGTTACTGATAGCGCTGCTTCTGCAACAGCAATAGCAACCGGAACTAAAACAGTTTACAAACGTTTAGGTATGGATGAAGAAGGCAATACTGTAAAAAACATATTAGAATATGCAAGTGAAAAAGGATTGGGTACTGGAGTAGTTACAGATGAAGAACTATTTGATGCCACTCCCGCAGCATTTTCAGCTCATGTAAGACAAAGATATACTTATAAAGATGATATTTTAAATCAACAAGTAAGTTCTAAAATAGATATATTAATGGGCTTCGGAGATCAAACATATAGTAAATTAAAAGATAAGATAACAACAAATGGTTTTACATATATAAATGATAAGAAGACATTATTAAAAACAAAAGATGAAAAAATCTTTGCAACATTCCCTGAAGGGGATACTCACAAGGATGATGTTCCTAAATTATATGAAATGACTGATAAAGCTATTGAATTACTATCTAAAAACGAGAACGGCTTTGTATTAATGGTTGAATGTGGGAAGATAGATGGTGCAAGCCATGATGGAGATATATTAGAGATGACTAATCAAGTAAAAATGCTAGATAAAACATTAAGAGTAATACTTAATTTTATGAGAAGTAACGATGAAACAATGGTAATTGTTGGTGCTGACCATGAAACTGGAGGCCTTGTACTTGGTGAAGGCGAATTAAACAATAACTGGTTTACAGATATGGAATCTAATACAGAAGGTAAACATTATCATACGGCTCAAGATGTTAAGGTATATGCTTTTGGAACAAGAAGTAAAGTGTTTGATAATAAGAATATTGATAATACTGATATATTTAAAGTTATGAAAACAGAATTAGGATTATAAAAATAAAGGACCCATCGGGTCCTTTTGGTTTTTAGAATTCACAGTTTTTAGGAGTTCTTGGATAAGGGATAACATCTCTAATGTTATCAACACCAGTTAGATACATAATTAATCTTTCGAATCCCATACCAAATCCAGAGTGAACGCATCCGCCATATCTTCTAGTATCTAAATACCAGTTAATACCTTCTTTTGCTACATGCATTTCTTCCATTCTTTCTAATAATTTTTCTAAGTTTTCTTCTCTTTGAGATCCACCCATTAGTTCACCAGCTTGAGGAACAACTAAGTCTACTGCAGCAACTGTTTTGTTATCAGGGTTAACTTTCATATAATATGCTTTAATATCTTTAGGCCAGTCAGTAATAAATACAGGACCATTAAAGTATTCAGTAATATACTTTTCGTGTTCTTTAGCAATGTCTTCGTCATAGCTTGGTTTGAATTCCCATTTACAATTAGCTTTTAATAAAATATCAATTACATCATGATGAGAAATACGAGTAAAATTGCTATTTAATAAATCAGTGATCTTAGCTTTTAAGCCTTTTTCAACAAATTTGTCGCAGAAGTCGATTTCTTCTGGGCAGTTGTCTAATACATATTTTATAATGAATTTTAACATTTCTTCTTCAATGTCCATTAATCCATTAATGTCACAGAAGGCCATTTCTGGTTCAATCATCCAGAATTCGTTAGCATGAGTTTTAGTATTAGAGTTTTCAGTTCTAAATGTAGGACCGAAAGTATAGATGTCACCAAAAGCCATAGCATACGTTTCACCATGTAATTGACCACTACCAGTAATAAAAGCTTGTTTTCCAAATAAATCTTTTGAATAATCAACTTGTTTATTTTCATCAAGGGGTAATTTGTCAAAC
>CAZHQU010000125.1:0-5975 GCA_964534245.1 uncultured Coprobacillus sp. | reverse complement strand
TAATACTTAAACAAGAATGGTGGTGACTTTAATGATTAAATTATGTGAAAAGATATTGGAAAAATATGAAATAAAGAAAGTTACTAATCTTACAAAAGGATTCTCTCGTGATAAGAAATATATTATAGAAAGCGATAGTTCTAAATATTTATTAAGAATATCTGATATTAGTTTGTATGAAAAGAAAGCTAGTCAATATGAACTATTAAAGAAAATAGAATCATTAGAAATTAATTGTTCAAAACCAATTGAATTTGGGAAGTTAAATAATGACTACTGCTATATGATTTTATCATGGTTAGATGGAGTTAATGGCAAAGAAGGTTTAATTGGAATGAGTGAAAAAGAAGCATATAATTTAGGTATTGAAGCAGGTGTTATGCTAAAGAGACTACACTCTATACCAATTGATAATAATAGTCTTGCTAGTAAATCATGGTGGGATAAATATCAAGAAAAGATGGGTAGAAAAATAAATAGCTTGTTAGAGTGTGAATATAGAATTCCAATGCAAGAAGAAATACTAAAATATTATCAAGATAATTGTTATCTAATGAAAGATAGACCGCAGTTATTTGCGCATGGTGATTATCATCTAGGTAATATGATTGTTAATAATGGTAAAATCGGAATAATTGATTTTGATAAGAATAATGTCACAGATCCGTATGATGATTTGAAACCATTTTGTTGGAACGTTATGGAAAGTGAATATTTTGAAACGGGATTAATAAATGGTTATTTTGATAATAAAATCCCGAGTGATTTCTTTAAATTATTGAAGTTTTACACTGCCGAAACAATTATATCTCATCTACCATGGGCAGTTCAATTTGGAGAAGAAGAGATAAAAGTAATGCAAAAAGTAAATGATTTACAAATGTTATGGTGGGATAATTTTAAATTAGATGTACCGACTTGGTATAAAGGCATATTATATTTTGAAAATTAAATATGACAATTAGTGCTCTTTTGTTAAACAAAAGAGCATTTTTACTTAATATTACAATATACAATATAGAAAAAAAGATAATGATGTGCTATAATTTATTGTATAGAAGGTGATAATAATGTTTCAAATTTTAGTGATTGATGATGATAAAAATATTAGATTCTTATTTAAAGAAGTATTAGAATTAAATCATTATACTGTTCATTGTGCTTCTAATGGTGAAGAAGGGTTAAAGATTTATGAGAGTACTCATATAGATTTAGTTATGGTTGATATTATGATGCCTGGTATGGACGGTTATGAATTTACTCAAAAACTAAGAGAATCAAACCCTGATATTCCTATTCTTATGATGTCAGCAAAGCAACTTTCTGAAGATAGAAAGAAAGGGTTTCTTGCTGGAATTGATGACTATATGGTTAAACCAATTGATTTAGAAGAACTTCTTTTACATATAAAAGCATTACTAAGGCGATATCAAATTGAAAGTGAAAGAAAACTTGTGGTGAATAATGTTATCTTAGACTATGATTTATATCAAGTAAAATACAAAGATGAAGTAGTGGAACTCCCTCAAAAAGAGTTTTTATTATTATTTAAATTATTATCTTCCCCAGAAAGAATCTTTACTCGAATACAATTAATGGATGAAATTTGGGGTTATGATTGTGAAACTGGTTGGGAAACACTAACAGTTCATATTAATAGACTTAGGAAAAAATTCGATGAATGGAACGTTTTTCAAATAGTATCTGTACGTGGATTAGGTTATAAGGCGGTACTAAATAATGAAAATAAATGAGAAATTTAAACTAAAAGGAAAGTTTAAATTCAAGAAAAATGAGAAAGCTTTTAATAAACTATTTATATTAATGGTAGCTTTAATTTTAGTTCTTGAATTTGGAATTATCGTATTATTAGCTTATATTTTTGATGTTACTGAACTACTTACTATTTATTTAAATGAAGATTTAGGTTGGTTTGTAATATCAATTTGGGTTGTTTCAAGTTTTGTTATAGGATTATTAGTTTCATTTGTATTTGGTCGCATTATTATGAATCCTATACACAAAATAATTAAAGGAATGGCAGATTTATCTGATGGAATTTATGATACAGAAGTCTTTTTAGGTAGGAAAAACTTACTTGGAGAATTAAGTGAATGTTATAATAAATTAGCTAAAGAATTAAAGAAAAATGAAGAACTTAGTGCCAATTTTATAAATAATTTTTCTCATGAACTTAAGACTCCGTTAGTTTCTATATCTGGTTTGATTACTTTAATGAAGCAACCAAACTTTCCAGAAAGTAAAAGAAAAGAGTATTTGGACATAATCGAAGAAGAAGCTAATAGATTAGCATCAATTACAACTAGTATACTTAATTTATCGAAACTAGAAAATCAATCAATTGTTACAGATAAAGAGAAATATAATTTGTCTGAACAAATAAGAAATTGTGTTTTGTTATTACAAAAAGAATGGGAAAAGAAAAATTTAGAAATTAATCTAAACTTTGATGAACATATGATTGTAGCAAATATGGATTTGATGAAACAAGTGTGGGTTAATTTATTAGATAATGCTATTAAGTTTTCTTATGAAGGTACGGAGATAGCTATTACGATAACTGAAAAAAATGATTCAGTTTTTATTTGTGTTGAGAATACGGGAGATACAATTACAAAAGAAGACATAAATAAGATATTTGAAAAGTTTTACCAAGTATCTAAAACCTATAAAATCAAAGGTAATGGAATAGGTTTAAGTATTGTTCATAAAATAATTGATCTTCATGATGGTGTAGTAAATGTTGAAAGTGAAAATAATGTTACTAAATTTATGATTGAACTTTCTAAATAATTTATCAAAATTTATCAAAATATTTAGAAAAGTTTATAATTAGTTTATTTTTATATGATAATATATAATAAACTAATTATAAATTTAGGAGGTTTCAATTATGAACGTTATAAATAGAATTGATGGAACATTATTTGAAAAACTAGTAATAGGTGGAGCTATTAATTTAAAATTAAATATTCAAGAAGTTAATGACTTGAATGTATTCCCTATCCCTGATGGTGATACTGGTAGTAATATGTTTATGACAATTAACGGTGGAATAGATTATATGAAGAAAGTAAATGAAAATTTGATTTCAAAAAAAGCTAGAGCTTTAGCAGATGGAATGATGCTTAATGCAAGAGGTAATTCTGGTGTAATTCTATCACAGTTATTTAATGGATTTGCAATTGGAGTGGAGGATATTGATGAAGCTAGTGTTGAACAAATCAGTAATGCATTTAAAAGTGCATCTATTCAAGCATATGCATCAGTAGTAAAACCTGTTGAAGGAACTATTCTAACAGTTGCTCGTGAAGCTTTTGAAAATGCGGATAAGAATATAAGTATTGATAGTTCAATAAATAGTTATATTGATAATTATAAAGAAGAAATGAAGAAATCACTAGATAGAACTCCAGAACTTCTAGATGTTTTAAAGGAAGCAGGAGTTATTGATAGTGGTGGAGCAGGATTACTATATATTGTTGAAGGAATGAATGATGTACTTTGTGGAAAAGAGTTTTCAGAAGAATTATCAATTGAAGAAAGTAAAACTTTAGATTTGTCTAAATTTAATGCAAATTCTATAATGGTTTATGGATATTGTACTGAGCTTTTATTACAATTACAAACTTCAAAAGTTGATGTTAATTATTTTGATGAGAATGTAATTATTGAATATTTAAATACTATTGGTGATTCTTTAGTTGTATTTAAAACAGGATCAATAATAAAGATTCATGTACATACTTTAACACCATCAAAAGTTTTAGAATTCTGTCAACAATTTGGGGAGTTCTTAACTATTAAAGTTGAAAATATGACACTTCAACATAATGATATTGTAAAAGAAGAAAAGAAAGAAGTAAGTGTACCAAAGAAAAAATATGGTGTTGTGGCAGTTGCAACTGGAAAAGGCTTAATTGAAACATTTAAAGAAATTGGTGTGGATTATGTAATTGTTGGTGGTCAAGGTAATAATCCATCAACGAAAACTTTTATTAAAGCCTTTGAAGAAGTGAATGCCGAAAATATATTTGTATTACCAAATAATTCAAATATTATTATGACAGCAATAGAAGCAAAAGATTTATATAAAGATTCTAATATTTATGTTATTAATACAAAAGATTTTGGCCAAGGCTATGCAGCTTTATCAGTTCTTGATCTAAGTTTAGATAACGCTGAAGAGATTCAAGATGTATTAAATGAAGCGAAGAACAACGCAATTACTGGATTAGTAACTAAATCAGTAAGAGATGCAAATATAAATAATGTTGATATTCATAAATCTGATTATATAGGATTCTGTGATAAACAAATGCTTGCATCAAATAAGTCCAGAATTGATACATATTTAGAATTATTAGAAAAGCTAGATGTAGCTAATAAAATGTTTGTAATTAATGTTTGTGGAAAAGATGTTAAAAGTAAAGAGGAATTAGAAATAGAAAAAATATTAAAATCGAAATATCCACAATTAGAAATATATAGTATAGATGGTGGACAAGATGTTTATGATTATATAATCATAATAGAATAATAAATAATTTGTATGGTGAATTTATGAAAAAATATGTAATTATAACTGACTCATGTAGTGATCTAGAGAAATCACTAATTGAAGAATATGATATTATTTGTGTACCAAATACATATTCTTTTGATAACAAAACTTATAATGCGACAGTCGATTGGAAGGATCATTCTCCTAAAGAATATTATGATTTATTAAGAAATGGTGTTAGAATAGTAAGTTCTCAAGTTAGTATGAATGAATATCGTAAAGCTTATGAAGAAGCTATTACAAGTGGATATGATGTATTATCAATTTCGGTGAGCTCAGGATTATCCTCCTCATATAATGCTAGTTTGATAGTAAAAAATGAAATGATTAAAAAGTATCCAGATTCTAAGATAATATGTATTGATACATTAATAGCAAGTCTTGGTTTAGGAATGCTTGTAATACGAGCTTCCGAATTGCGCAAAGAAGGTAAAACAATAGAAGAAGTAGCTAAATGGATTGAAGATAATAAATTTACAGTGCACCAAGAAGGATCAGTTGATAAGTTAATATATTTAAAAAGAGCGGGACGCGTATCTGCAACAGCAGCATTCTTTGGAGGTATATTAAATATTAAACCATTAATTATTTCTGATATTAGAGGTAAAAATGTTGCTGTAGAGAAAGTAAAAGGTAGAAGAGCTTCATTAGTTAGAGTTAGTGAGAGAGTTGCTGAAAGAATAATTGATGTTCCTTATCAAAGAATATTTATAGTTCATGGTGATTGTATTGAAGAAGCAAAAGAATTCAAAGATATAGTTGCTTCTAAATTACCAAAAGAAATTGCTGAAAAAGTAGATATACATATTTCATACATAGGGCAAACCATTGGAGCTTCAGTTGGTCCAGGAATGTTAGGAATATACTTTTATGGAGTAGAAGAAACTTATGATTCGGAGGCTAAGTAATGGCAAAAGAATATAAGGTACCTAAAAGGAAACAGCCTTTATTCTCGATAGTAAGGAAAATATTAGAGTGGATTTTTTGGAGAGGGATTAAAGTTACATCACTAACTGATAATATTCCAAACAAATGTATTTTTGTAGCAAATCATGAAGCTAAGAAAGGCCCAATGGCATATGAAATAGCTTTACCTGTTTGCAATGTAAAATGGGGAGCTCATGAAATGCTTGGAAATTATAAACTTAGATGGAAATATCTTAGAGATGTATTCTATGTTCAAAAACAAGGAATGTCAAAGTTTAAAGCAAGTTTTAAAGCGACATTTGAAGCTATCTTTTCAAAAATGATATATAAAGGAATGAAGATACTTGGGACTTATCCAGATGCAAGAGTACGAATAACTATTAGGGATAGTATTAGAGTATTAGAAGAGGACATCGCAATTTGTGTATTTCCAGAGAATTCTAATTCAGGGTATTTTCAAGAA
>CAZHQU010000124.1:3661-5985 GCA_964534245.1 uncultured Coprobacillus sp. | reverse complement strand
AGAAAATACTGCAAGTTAAGAAAATATAAGATAATAATGAAGCAATTAAAGAAACTACTGTAATTTGAGTATTAATAGATGGTCCAGCTGTATCTTTATATGGGTCACCAATTGTATCACCAACAACTGCTGCTTTATGAGCTACACTACCTTTACCACCATTATTTCCAGCTTCAACAAACTTTTTAGAGTTATCCCATAATCCACCCGCATTAGACATATATAATGCCAAGAATAAACCTACTACGATATTACCTAATAAGAATCCACCGATAGCTTTAACACCACCAACAAATCCTGTAATTAATGTACAAAGAATTGTGAATCCACCAGCTACGATTAATTCTTTAATAGCTCCACCAGTAGCTATATCGATACATTTATCATATTGAGGATGAACACCTGGAAGACCTTCTTTTAATCCCGGAATTTCTTTGAATTGTCTATGAATTTCGTTTAACATTCTTTGTGCATTTCTATCTACACCTTTAATTAATAATGCAGAGAATACAGCAGGAACTGTTGCACCAATTAAAATGCCAAAGAATACAACTGGATCCATGATATCAAATCCTTGAATTTCAGCATATAAACTTGGATCTAAATCTTTAATAATTGTATTAACTTCTGATAAGAATGCACCTAATAAAGCGATAACTGTTAAACCAGCTGCAGAAATAGAGAAACCTTTAGTAATAGCTTTAACTGTATTACCAGCACTATCTAACTCATCAGTGATTTCAATAACATCTTCATCTAATCCTCCCATTTCTGCTAAACCTCTTGCGTTATCAACGATTGGGCCGTATGCATCGTTAGAAACTATCATAGCAACGATTGATAACATACCAACTGCAGAAATAGAAATACCAAACATACCACCAGTCATACCTTCACAAATTGGTTCACAAATTAAATATGCAGCTAATGCAGAAACTGCAATACCAACCATAGCTGGGAAACAGCTTAAGAATCCATAACTAGTACCTGAAAGAACTGTAAATGCAGGTCCTAATTCACTAGCTTTAGCACAGTTTTGAACTGGTTTCTTAGCATCATTTGTAAAGTAGTCAGTTGTAATACCAATAATAATACCTACTAATAAACCAATGACTGCAGCAAGCCAAATACGCCATTTATAATCATAATCGATGAAATATGTACATAAGCCAGTTAATACAATAAAAATTACTGTAGTAACATATGTAGATTTATTTAAAGCTCCAGTAGGAGATCCATTTTTACCAATTTTACCAGTTAAAACACCGATAATAGATGAGAATAAACCAATTGCAGCAAATAAGAATACAAGTGGAACATAGTCAATATTAATTAATGTACTAATTGTTGCACAAATTGTAATAGTTGCAGCAAATGAAGCTACGTTAGAGTCGAATAAGTCAGCACCCATACCAGCAACGTCACCAACGTTATCACCAACATTATCAGCAATAACACCAGGATTTCTTGGGTCATCTTCAGGAATATTCAATTCAACTTTACCAGCCAAGTCAGCACTAATGTCAGCAGTTTTAGTAAAGATACCACCACCAACTTTTGCGAATAATGCTAATGAACTAGCACCAAAGCTAAAGCCTAATAGAATTGTTGAACTCTTAGTTAACCAATAAACTAATGTAACACCAACTAAACCTAAACTAACAACAGCCATACCCATAACAGCTCCACCACGGAAACCAGTTACGAATGCAGGTTTTAAACCTTTCTTAGCTGCTTCAGCACATCTCATATTTGAGTTTGTAGCAACTTCGATACCAATAACACCAGCAATAGCGGATAATACAGTACCAAATAAGTAAGCAACACCCATCGCTACATTTTCTTTTAAGATTAAACTTGATTCTTGTTTAAAAATAGGTGTTGGTAAGAATACAACTATTAAAACAAAAACAACAGCTGCAAATTTTGCAAGAATAATATATTCTGTCTTCAAGAATACTCTTGCGCCATCTTTAATTAATTTACCTACTCTTTTGATCTCTTCGTTCTCAACATTTTGTTTTCTAATCCAATTGAAGAAGTAAACTGCTACTACAAAAGCTAATGCCGATACTACTAATGAAATTATAAAACACAAAGTTTCATTCATAATAATCCCTCCTTACTTTATATTTATTCATTCATTAAAAATAGATACTTAAAAGTATTATCATATTATAGATTAAATTTATAATTTGTATAAATAATTATATTAATAAAATGAGCAGACGTAGTCCACCCATAATTGACAGACTCCACCTTTTCAAAGTTATTTAATTGATAAAATAAAATGAGCAGACGTAGTCCACCCATAATTGACAGAC
>CAZHQU010000124.1:0-3561 GCA_964534245.1 uncultured Coprobacillus sp. | reverse complement strand
TTATTTAATTGATAAAATAAAATGAGCAGACGTAGTCCACCCATAATTGACAGACTCCACCTTTTCAAATTATTTAAATATAATTATAGATACAAATTACTTTTTGCAACATAATCTACTTTCATATTATATCACTAATGTTTATCAAATTCAATACTTTTTGATTATATTTTACATTTTTTTACTTTTTGTAGCTATAAAGGTTGGTATATTAAGTTCATGTAAATAACCACTACCATTAGTATCTTCATATATATCAACTAAGATAAATCCTGCTTTTAATTGTCCACCAATTTGCTCTTCCATAGTATGTGAAAACTGAACTCCACAATCTTCAGCAATTAATTGTTTCATATTTTTTTCATTCAAAAGTGGATTGAAAGGTAAACTATTTACGATTGTTTTTTCATCTTCTTCTACTAAATAATTAATGCCATTGTCTAAACCAGATAAAAGAATACCACCTTTCTTTAGCACTCGATAACACTCTTTAAATATTGGTTCAACTTTCTCTACATAACAATTTGAAACAGGATGAAAGATAATATCAAAGGTTTCATCCTCAAATGGTAAAGGTTTAGTCATATCTTTTTGTAATATTTCAACTTTATAACCTTCTCTTTGTGAAACGATTTTTTCGCTTTCACATTGTTTCGAAGAATAATCTAAAACTGTACATTCAGCTCCCAAAATTGAAAAAATTGGAATTTGTTGCCCTCCTCCACTAGCCAAACCTAAAAGCTTTTTTCCTTTTAAATCTCCAAACCATTCTTTAGGAACAATTTTTGTTGGAGTTAAATATACCCGCCAGTTACCTTTCTTTGCATCTTCGATTATCTCATGCGTTACAGGAATTCCCCATTCCCATCCCTCTTCAATCCACCTATCAATTGTTTTAGAATTAATATCTTGATATTTTATTTTATTCATATTTAAACTCCTAAATAGTCAAAAAATTCATAATTAGTTTTATCATAGTATCTTTTTCTTCTGGTTTACTTACAGCAATCATTATAATAATCGCAACTAGTGCTGAATCTGATATTACTTTAATACCATCTTTATATAATAAATTATTCTTATATAGAAAATATATAAAAATGCTTGCCGCAATTCTTTTATTCCCATCAACAAAAGAATGATTCTTTACAACAAAATACAATAAATTTGCAGCTTTTTCTAAATTAGTTTTATATACTTCTTCACCAAATGCAGTTTGATATATTGCATTAATACTAGAATTGAAACTTCCATCTCTTTCAACTCCAAAAATATTTGAATCAAACTTCATAGAATCAATTATATTTCTGCATTCTTCATATGTAATTTTATAACTATCTTTTACTCCATTGGGTTTATTCAAACATTGATGATCATAATTATCAAGTAAACTCAATGCTTTTTCATAATCATTTATTACTTTTAGTATTTCTAAATTTTCATTTTTAGACATATCAATCACCTCAATTATTTATAAAACTTATATTTTCATATATAATTATACCACATATTCGAAAAAAAAGCAGCCATATTTCAGGCTGCTTGCATATTCACTAATTAACTATTTAGCTAATCTAGAGAATTTACCATTATTCCAAATTTGTTTTGATGGATATGTACCATTCCATTGTGACCAAGTTGTTGTTCCAGGAACGATATTATGTAGTGTCATAGTCTTAGATGTTTCACCACAAGATACAGTTAAATCATAAGAAACAGATGTAGTTGTTTTTGGAGCATTATATACGCGTCCTGTTTCATCAACGATATCAGGGTTATTAGATTTCATTTCAATCTTAACATCTGCATAGTCTTTCATGATAATGTAGTGTAATTTAACCATTTCAATGAAATCCCACCAATAGCTACCTGCTCTTAATACTTGAGGACAGTTCTTACCAGACCAAGTATTATGCATTTTAACTCTTGATAAATCTAAGTTATTTCTAATTAAGATATCAGCAACTAATTGAGCAGTTCTTTGTAATGTATCATACATATCACTTGATACGTTAACACACATTTCAATACCAATTGAGTTATTATTTCCACCATGAGATGAAATTGCACCAATTGCCATTTGTGAGAAGTCAACCCATGTAGTACCGATATAGATAATTCCATCAACTACTTTCCAAGCTGGACCTAAATCAGTAATGTTTTCTTTTGATGGATTTGAAATAGTTCTTGAACCATTAGAGATTGGAGCTTCATTAGAAGTTTTAACACCATTAATAATCCAATACCATTTGCCACCTTGACTATAAATATCCCAAGTTGGGTATGTAGTATAATCCATTACATCAATATTAGATCCGTCAACACCAGTTGAATACCATTTGAATGGAGTACCAGTACCATCACCAGCATGATATGCAATGTATTTTTCAGGAACTACTGCATAAATAGCATCATTACCAGTAGTATAGTGAATAGATGTTTCACCTTTTGCCATATTGCTAGCAATAGATACAACTGTACCAGTTAATGTAGCAGTATCATGAACAGTAACGAATTCAATTGTGTCATCATGTCCACCTGTATAACGACGAGATTTATGTCCACTAGTATTTTCTTCTGCAGTTGCACAATATTCAGTATTAACAACATATGGAGCAAACATAAATCTATTAACTGAACCATAGTTCGCTTGATAGTATCTTTGTGTACCATCATTATAAATACCAAAGTTACCTGTTTCAACAGTAGCAAAGTTACTTTCTGCTAATAACTTCATAACTTTTTCAACTTTATCAGCTTCAGTCATTGTAGCTACTACAATTGCAACTGTTAAATCTTCAGAAGAGTTAACGTTGTCACTAATTGTAATATTAGCAGTACCTAAGCCTGTGGCAGTAACTTTACCATTAGCATCAACAGTAGCAACTGCTTCATTGCTTGATTTAAATGTATATTGAGCACCAGTAGAATCTTTACCTACAGTTTCAGCAATAATTTCTACAGAATCACCAATATTTAATACACCTTTATAACCATCAGAGAATTTAGCATCAATTGATGAAATCATATGAACAGTAACTTCATATTCTTTAACAACAACACCCATAAAATCAGTGATAGTGATTTTAACTGTACCAGCGTTACCAGCAATCATCTTACCTTCAGCTGTTACTTCAACGATATCTTCATCAGAAGAATAATATAAAATTTCAGTGAAGTATGCATCAGATGGGACAACACCAGCTACGATTTGGAATTCTTCACCTGTAACTAATTCAGTAATCATACTTGAAATATTTAAATCAGTTACTGGGTTTAATGCTTCCCATTTTGCAGTTAATTTAACATCATCTGTTAAATCTGCACCAGATTCATATTTCTTACCAGCTTCATCATACCAACCTAAGAATTCATATCCTAAATAAGCAGGAGTAATTAATTTAGCATCCTTTCCAACTGATGCTTCAAAAACAAAGTTAGTTGGTTTTTCACGATAATAATAAACATTACCAGGAGCTTGTTTTGTAATAGTAGCAATTGGTTTATCAAATACTACGATATCTCCAACTTGTAAAGATTGAACTTTTGTATGATTAGTTC
>CAZHQU010000123.1:0-6024 GCA_964534245.1 uncultured Coprobacillus sp. | reverse complement strand
TTTTAGGAACATATACATTAAATGAGAATTATCGTATTAGAATAACTATAAATGTTGTTGAATGAAATATATAAAGTAATACCATGTATACAATATCAAAGCATAAAGAAACACCCTACTAATTAGTAGGGTGTTTTTAACATATTTATATTATTAGTAATGTATAATTAAATAATAATTGTATTTTTAATGTAAATTTGGTAAAATGAATAAAAAGGAGAATGATTTTATGGAAAAAATATGTAGACAAAGAGAATTTTTAGAGCATAATTTAATTGATAGAATTGAAATGCTAGCAGGTTATGAATTACATAATTTGGAAGTTAAAGATGGAAAACTTTGTTTAGTTAATAAGGATGAAGAAGGTTATGTATTGTCACCATTATTTAAAACAAGAGAATTTCCAAAATTAACAGGTTCATGGGTTTCAGAAACTCCAAATAAATCATTAGTAGAATTATCTATTAGCGTATTAATAGGCGAAGAACAAAGTAAATTTTTCTCATATGGTAAATGGGCTCTTTATGGAGAAAACTTATATTATGATCAAGATGATGAAAAAGCATATATGTCAGTTGATGAAATAATTTGTAAAAAGGGATATGTTGGAAATGGATTCCAATATAAAGTAACTTTAGAAAAAGATGCTACTTTATCTTTAGTTTGCATTGCATTAAAGTTAAATAATTATGAATACCCAGTTAATGCTGATTTCTTACCAATGACATGTGAATATGATGTACCAAGATTAAACCAAAACATGGTACCCGTTATTGGTCATGAAATGTGCTCAGCCACAACCACAACAATGCTCCTTAAATTCAAAGGTATGAATTTTAAAGAATATGATGCTGAATTTGAACATAGATATGTAGCTAGCTTAGTAGCTGACCGTGGACATAACGCTCCAACGTTTGGTAACTGGGTCTATAATACAATAGTAATGGGTGCATTTGGATATAATGCATATGTTGCAAGAATGTACTCATGGGAAGAATTAAAACGACACTTAGCAAAAGTTGGTCCAGTAGGTGCAAGTATTAAAGGAGATACTGGTGTATATAAAACTGGTGGACACTTAATAGTTGTTGTTGGCTACAAAGAAGTAGATGGAAAGGTATATGTTGTATGTAACGATCCAAACATTAATGAACGTTTTGGTGAAGGATTATTTGTTAGATATGAATATCCTCTAGAAACATTTATGAACTTTTGGCGTGGCGTAGCATATGTAATTGAATAACATGGAATACGTTACTATTGACTTTGAAACCGCAAATTCAAGTCTAACTAGTGCGTGTAGTGTAGGAATAGTTCTCTGTAACAAAGGAAAAATAATAAAACAAAAATATTATCTTATTAATCCATTAGAACATTTTAGTGAAAATAATATTGCTATTCACGGGATAACTCCAGATATGGTCAAAGATGCTCCAAAGTTTTACGAAATTTGGGATGAAATATATGATATGTTAAATGGTAATATCGTATTTGCTCACGCCGCAACCTTCGACATTTCTGTACTAAAAGCATTAATATTAAAATATAATTTAAAATGCCCACAGTTAAAAGTAGGATGCACCTTAAAACTATCTAGAATAGCATTTAATGATACGCTTTCATCATTTAAATTATCAGTACTTTCGAATTATTTAGAAGTTGATCACAATCATCATAATGCAATAAGTGATGCATTAGTCTGTTACTATATAATTGAAAGAACTAAAAGAATGTATCAAGTATATGATGTAAATGATTTATTTGAAGAAGTAGGACTTTGTTTTGGATATTTAAGATATGAAGACTCTAAACTTCTTAATAATACAAATAATGATGTAGATATCGTATATAGAAGTTGTTATAGTAGAATTAGTTCAAAACAAAAGGTAACTAAGCTTACAAACAATTTAGATGGAATGATTATAGCTTTTACAGGAAAACCTGTAAAAATGACAAAAACAGAATTTAAGAAAAAGATACTAGAACACGGAGGCTTATACTCAAAAGAAGTGAGTAGAGTTATAAATACATTCGTAATCTTTCAAAACCCATCTAAAGCTCATCTAAACGCTTTAGAAAGAGTAAAGGAATGTAAAAATGTTAAAGTATATACTGAAGAAGAAATAATGAGGACTATAAATGATTAGTGAATATATATTACCTAAAAACACAACCCTTAAAAATTACCTTATTTTGAGACATATTTCAGAAAAGATAATTAACCTACTTTTCTCAAATAAAGCGATTACAGACGAAAATAAAGCTTTAAAACCTGAAAATTCATTTGATTTTGATAAAAAGATCTACATAAACTATAGTTTAATAGAATCAAGTGATAAGCAAGATGAAAATGATAAATTAGATATAACAAATGATATAATATATGAAACAAGTGAACTAATCGCCATAGATAAGAAAAATGATATATTAATTCATAGCGATGGGAACACTAGTGAGACATTACTTAATTGTGTAGTGAAGTATCTAAAAGATAAAGGTGACGATAGCTATCTAAGATGTTTACATAGAATAGATGTTAAAACAACTGGAATATGTTTGTTTGCTAAAAACATAGTGAGTTATCAAGAGATTAGTTATCAGCTTGAAAACCAAGAAGTATACAAAAGATATATAGCTCTTGCGAAGGGACATATAAAAGGCAAACAAAAGGTAAATATCAAAATAGGTAAAAACAGACATGAAAGTAATACATACATAGTAAGTAAAACTGGAAAAGAATCAATATCTATTATAACTCCAGTTAAATATGTTAATAACAATACTATTGTAAGTATTGAAATCAAAACTGGAAGAACACATCAAATTAGAGTAACATTATCTTATATAGGTCATCCAATAATTGGCGATAAACTTTATGACCGAAAAGCAAAAGGAGACAAGTTAGAATTAGTTTCAAAAGAAATGAGATTTACATTAGATAATGAATTAATTACAATAATTAGTAATCAAGAAGTTGGAGTCTAATTTACTTAAAATACTATATATGATTATAGTTACTTAGAGGAGAATAGAATGGATAAAGTAATAGTTTTTGTAAAGAACATTATAAAATCAAAACAAGACAAAACAAAAGTCTCTTGTGATATGACCTGTGGGAGAGGGAATGATACTTTATTCTTAGCAGAGTTATTTGATAAAGTCTATGCATTTGATATTCAAAAAGATGCGATAGAAAGCACAAGAGTTAAAACAGAAGATTTTGATAATGTAATTCTAATAAATGATTCACATGAAAATGTTGATGAATATGTAAAAGAAGGAATAGATGTAGCAATGTATAACTTAGGATACTTACCTAAAGGAGACCATACAGTAACAACAACTTATAAATCATCAATTGAATCAATCAAGAAAACATTAGACTTATTAAATAAAAACGGAATTATTACAATTATTATATATCCAGGACACCCTGAAGGTTTGACTGAAAGTATAGAAATTACTAATTACTTAAAAACGTTAAATCAAAAAGAATATGAAGTGCTAAAGTATGAATTTATAAATCAAATTAACATGCCTCCATACGCATACATTATTGAGAAATTACTTTAACAAATATAAACTGTATAAAGTTTAGATATAGTTTATATTTTAGTTATATAATATAAAAAACATAGGGAATTATTATGAGACTATTTATTGGCGTCAAACTAGATAACAAAGCTTTAAAAAAAGTAGATAATTATATGAATTATTTATATCAAAAAGGTGTTAGAGGAAACTACACTAAACTTGCTAACATTCATTTAACCTTCGCCTTTCTAGGAGAAGTATCAAGCAATAAAGTAGATGAGTTAGTAGAAATAATTAATTCGGTAGACACGAGTTTACTTAAGACTTTAACGATTAATAAAATCAAAATGCTAAAAAGCATTATAACATTAAATGTACTAAAAGAAGACAACTTATTAAACGTTCAAAAAGATTTAGCTAATAAACTAAATAATAGTGGCTATATGTTAGAACAAAGAGAATATGTCCCACATATTACATTAGTTCGTGAAGCTAGTAAGCCTATTGAAGAAGACATTAATATAATAAGTGAGTTTACTAAAATTACACTATTTGAATCAGTTAGAACAAATAATGGATTAGTATATGTTGATCTAACTTCAAAATAATACATATTAATTAAAATTAAAGCTTAAACGGGAGAATGATATGAAAAAAAGATTACTAGGAAAAACAAATATGTGTGTTAGTCCAATTGGATTTGGTGGAATACCAATTCAAAAGGTCACACAAGATGAAGCAAATGTTATAATTAAAACAGCTATTGAAGAGGGAATAAACTTTTTTGATTCAGCAAGAGGCTATACTTGTAGCGAAGAGTACTTAGGTAATGCTTTAGCATTGATCAAAACAGAAAATATTGAAATAAGAAAAGAAGTTTTCCTAGCCACAAAATCTATGTCGAGAACATATGACAAAATGGTTGACGACATCAATATTAGTTTATCGAACTTTAAAACAGATTATATTGATTTATATCAATGTCATAACGTGTCGAAAATGGAAGATTTCCAAATCTTAATAAGCGATAATGGAGCATACAAAGCTCTAAAAGAAGCTAAGGAAAAAGGTATAATCAAACATATAGGAATTACATCTCATAGTTCAGACTTCTTAAAGTACTTATTGGATAGTGACTATAAAGATTTATTTGAAACAATACAGTTTCCATATAACTTTATCGAAGAAGATGCTAAAAAGTTATTCAAAAAAGCAAACGACTTAGGAATAGGAACAATAGCAATGAAACCACTTGGTGGAGGAGTAATTGATGATGCTAAAGTAGCACTTAAGTATTTGTTAAAAGATAAGAACTTAAGTGTTGCTATTCCAGGAATGGGCTCAACTAAAGAAGTATATGAAAATACAAAACTATTAAAATTAGATAATATAGATCTAACTCATATAGATTATGATTATATTGAAAGTATAAAAGACGAAATGAAAGGTAAATTCTGCCATAGATGTGGCTACTGCTTACCTTGTGCAAAAGGCATAGATATTCCAAGTATCTTCACATTAGAAAAGTATTTTGATAAATACAATTTAAAAGATTGGGCAATTACACGATATAACAATATGAAAGCAAAAATAACAGACTGTATAGAATGTAATAAATGCGTAAGTAAGTGTCCTTATAATATCGATATCCCAAAACGTTTAAAAGAAATTAATAAAATGTTTGAGGTGTATAATGGCAGATAATGTAAAATTAATCTCAAAAATACTTAATCGTAATGATGAAGATTATAACAAAAGAATCAATCAAGTATTTAAATTAAGATACAAAGATATGATATTAGAATATAATCCAGATGCTCCAAAAGAAGGAATCGATTGTGATGATTACGATAAATATTGTGATCATCTTGTTGTAATAGATGAAGAAATTGATGACGTAGTTGGGACTTATAGACTAATCAAAAAAGAACATGTGAAAAACTTAAACAATAAGTTTTTACTAGAAGATGAGTTTAATATTGACTCATTAAAAGAAAAAGCTTTATTAGAATTAGGTAGAGCATGTGTTGCTGAAGGGTACAGAAGCGGTGGAGTAATTATGATGCTTTGGAAAGGAGCATTCCAATACGCTCTAAATAACAACATAGCATATATGTTAGGAACAGCCTCATTCCATGGCACAGATGTAGAACCATACAGAAAACAATTAGCATATTTAACTAAAAACTATTTATCAGATGTAGATGCATATGCAGTAAATAACGTATATGATATTCTAAATGATAAAATTGAGTTTGATAATGATGAAGAGTTCAACAACTTACCTCCATTAATCAAAGGATATTTAAGAATAGGAAGTAAAATAGGTAAAAATGCATTTATAGATACAGACTTCTGTAGTGTAGATGTATTAATCATAACAGACATCGAAAATCTAAATCCAAGATATAAACAAAGATTTAGTAAATAAAAATCAAAAAAAAAGTCAGAAAGTAGTTAAATCTACTTTCTTTTGTTTTTTTGTTGACA
>CAZHQU010000122.1:0-6059 GCA_964534245.1 uncultured Coprobacillus sp. | reverse complement strand
GTAAAACTCAGCCACGAAGAAGTAACGGAAACAGCCAACCGCGTAAAAGAAGTGTTCCAGAAGTTGATTGACCTGATTGTAGGGATTGTATAAATAATAGATCCAACAACGCCTGAGACAATGTCTTCTTGATTACAGAATTTTTCTCGAATCAGTATCAGACAAATTCCCACACATCGAACAGGTGAAGTAACCCATAAGGTTTACAAATCGTTTATGCTCCTTTACGGGGTTTCTGCTATAATGATTGCAGAAACTACGAGGAGGTAGCAGCATGGAAAAATTTATTCCTTACGAAAAACTGTCCAAAAAAGAAAAGCGAAAGATGGACCTTGCCAAGCGGCAGACCTGGGGCGAACTGAATCCCGTCACCCGGAAGCCTGAGAACAGCAATGCCTACAACAGAAGCAAAGCCCGGAGTTGGAAGCGTGATTATCACGACTCATCCAGCTCCGGGTTCTCTTTTTGCTTAGTCTAAATATTTACGATAAGGCTTCAGCTCTGCGATCGCGTCATTCAGCCATTTGCCGATCTTATTGGCCCTAGCCATAACATTTTTGTAAGCAGCTACCTTCTCAGTAAAATCGGGAGCATCGACGATCAGCTGTCCATTGGTGATGGCTGTGAAGAGAATAATTCGTTTCTTCTCACCGGAAGCCTTCAGTCTGAAGCAGTGGTAAGTGTATACTTCCCCGCCATAAGGAATCTGATCGACGCTGTCAAACTCAGCCTCGCCCCATGCACTATGGCGGATCGTTGCACCGCTGCTAAGAATATCTGCAAAATACTGGTTTGCTTCGTCCAGCAGTGCAGCCTCTTCCTCGTATGCTGCTACCTTCTCTGCCAGAGCCAGCGCCTTTTTCTTGTTCTCCTCATACAGTTTACGCTCTTTGCTGGTCACAATCTCACACGACTTTCCAGCAAACAGGTTGTATGTGTGGGCGCAGTAAATTATGTCGAACAAAAGAACGTGGAGTTCTTCGTCAGCAAAGATGGGTTGAGGCAGGCCTTCAAATCTGCTCTTATGGGTATTAACCAGGGCTTCGCAGGATTTGACTTCCTCCAACAGCTCATCACAGAAACGATAATACGTTGGAAGGTCAAAGTTCTTCATTGTGCCCCACTCATCATAGAAGCCTACCCGGTCAGCTACATACTGGGCCTCTGTCGCCTTGTACAGATAGTGTCTGTTGGGATCGCAAAGGAACAAATATGCCATGGCGGAGCGCTGGTCATTTTCATAACGGTAACTGTCAGGGTAATACTTATCCACCAGCTCATTGATTGCTTTGATGAAGGCTTCTATTTTCTCCTGCTGGGCATCCAAATCGCCGCCATCATCCGCGAGCAGGCAGCGGAATAATTCTCTTACCGTTTCTGGTTCGTGCGTAGCCAGGGCGTAGATGCCATAAGAAGGCTGCGTCCGACTATCAATCAAGTTTTTGGTTGCCTGCTGTGCTTTCTTGAACATTTCAGCAAAGTCAGGTGCCTCCAGATCGAAGGCCTCCTGGAACCGTGCAACCGCACCCCACTTGTAGTATTCACTGGCGGGTGAGGAGTTCATCATCTGAAATTTTTCGAGATAGGCATCAAACAGTTGGGCAATCCTTTTCTTGTTCATACTTCCTCCGTGTGTGGTTGCGGTATCAGCTACCAGCTACGCTAGTGGAAATACCCCAGATCTCCTCACTGATGTTGTACAGCATCTGCTGCCGTTCATCAATGCTGGTTTTATTCCATTCAGCCCAGTCCTGGAGCTTCTCGTTCGTTCTCGTCATCGCGGTATTGGAACCGACAGCAGAGAGCATGGGGATCGATTTGGTCAGGTAGAACTTGGAGTGCTGATACGCCAAGCGCTTAGCGTCGTATGCGCTGTTATGGATGGACTTGTTAATGCTATTCTCCAGCAAGGTGAGATTGCCCAGCCGATTGATATACTGATCAAACTCTTCAACAGCTAAGCCATAGGCGGCTTTGTCATCGCACTTGACGGGCATAATGTGCTCAATTTCAACACCGGAAGCCATGTAAGAAGCCAGGTTGCCGGGGTCGCTTTCACCCAGCCGCAAAGCGTCAATGTATGCAAAAATCTTAGCCATGATAAATTTGACACGATACTGCTGCATACTGTGCAAGCCCAGCATCAGGAAATACTGCTTATGCGTTTTCTTCCACTCAGAAATCACCGGAAGCATGGACTCCGCCACAAATTTCTCCAGTTCATCCTCAGTACGCAATTTCCGAATTCCGGCACACCAGCCGATAAACGTACGCTCAGTTTGGTTGGTTGGGATACGATTAATCACGGAATAATAGACCGCGGACTCCACGACCTTTTTAAACCGGGGCAGTGCGCTCTGCTCCAGATGGCCTGCTGCAAGCAGCAAAAGCAGATGCAGTTTGTAAGAGCGACCCGCCAACAGAGGGATGTTGATTAGGTGGATGTTTCCATTGCTATCATCCGGGGGATTCAGATAGGCGGTGTAGCGATCCACGTTTACCTTCATAAGGTTAACAAACTCAAACGGATGCTCCTCATACTGACACTGATCATTGTTATTCGTCAGCCAGTTATAAATCTGATCCTCACGCAGAATACCGTCTTTCTGGCTACTGGTATCATAATTGGACATGATAAAATAGCGGAGGAATCTCAAGGGCTTTTCATTTATTTTTTCCAGGGCTGTTGTGATTTCCTTCCACTTCATGTTCAGCTCTTTGAATTTAGCGCGGTCCACCTGTCTGAAGATCATGTTTTTCAGCAGATCCATCGGGTTCAGGCCAACACCTCTCTGATTGATGGTTTCAAAAATCTTCAGAGCATCGGTGATGTCATAGGTCTCGATCTGGATGAAGCAGGTCTTGTTCAGAATGAAATACGAGAACTTTTTTACATCACTGAAGTTGGGGAGCTGGCTTGCAAAAAACTCCAAAATCGTGTTAAAGGCACCGAACAGCTTAGTTCCAGAGGCAGACAGCCCAGACGGAACCGATTTGCCGTTATAGATGACTTCCAGGTAGTTACTGGCATCCTCATACTGTAACTGCAAATGGAAGGAAGGGACGGTGTCACCATCTTCATTCATAACAGGGCTGTAGATCAAATTGTCAACGACCGTAGTAGCTTCGTTGTTCATTGCGTACAGCCTGCGGAGCGCACAAAGGAGCAAATAGAAGGTTGTCAACCGCTGCTGGCCGTCAATAAGCTCAAAGTAGCCATCAGTCTTATATGTAACAATGGTACCGAGGAAATAATCCTTTTTGGAATCGGTCTGAAATGCCTCCATCAGATCGGAGAGAAGCTGCTCAACCTCAACATGGTTCCACACATATTCGCGCTGGTAATCAGGCACGATGTAATGGTTCTGGAAGCAGCGATTAATGTTCAGATTCGAAAAACCAATTTGTGTTTGCGTACTTTTCATATCTTTATCTCCAATCAAACGGTGGGATCAACCAAGAAATCCTTGTATCGGATAATAATATCATTATACACTACTTGTGGGAAAAAGCTACCCCTCACAGTGTAAAGGTGCCTGTTTCTTTGCCATCCACAGCGAGAGAAAACAAGGTGGCCTTGTTAACTGCTGCAAAGTAACGGCCATGAGAATATTCAGCCTGGTATTGCTTTTCGATGATCGCCAGGGTCTCCTTCAGCTGGAGCATAGCAGCAAAAGAATGCTTGCAGGTATAAACGCAGGGGCAGCCGCAGATCAGATTGCTGATCTCACCGTCCCGGTACACAAACTGTACTTCATAAGCTCTGGTACCCTCCACAATTGCGTAGCCCTGATCGCCGTCGACACAAACGTAGCGAACCTTATTGTCCATGTAATAGTCATGCCCCCGCTCAGCAATCGCGTGACTGACGTTCATCTGAGTCAGATCGTGCAGGGGGAATGCTGTATCATCGCTGCTGAAGATGTACTCCTCCTCATCCGGGGGCATAAACCACAGCGCTGCCTTCTTCCTGGGAAGAGTCATGGGATCAAAGGTAAGGAAATGGGACCCGGCCATAAAGAACTGCCCCTTCACACTTGTGTCAGCAACAGCAATGACCTTTTTGTAGTCGGATGCTTTGATTTTGAAGTTATAGCTGATGTCCGTAACCCGGCCACGGATGCCTTCCAACTTTCCTTCCACGTATACCAAATCGCCGCAACGCAGATCGAACTTGTCATTGTAGTAAGCCAGCTTCTTATTCTGGGCAGGAAAGTATACCTGGACAAGAGAGACTTTAGGAGTCGTCACTACTGCTTCCTCTATAGGAGCTGCGTTTTCTTCGTGCTGATCGTCAAAGAACTTTGCCATAAAACCGATTCTATTTGCCATAACAGTACCTCCACATTTGAGCGCCTTTCCTTTTCTGATGGTACCATTATAGCATGCGCATATGTCCAATAAAGCGTACCAAATGCGCATGGAGCAAAAAATCCTCACTACCAGAAAAGGTAATGAGGATTTTTGCATTATTGTTCATTTGTCGCGCCGTTCGAACTTAAGAACTCAGTGCTGAACATCTGAACCGTGTAGGGGAATAAACAATCAGGGTCTTCTGGAAAGCGGTTATACTTGTCTGGGACAATGACCCGAAGTACCGTCCTTCCTGTCTCCTCAAATTCAGTGACACGCACATCGCAATCCAGGTAGATCCCAGAAATCAGGTCGCCGTCTTTAAATCGCTCGCCGTCCCGCACACGTTCCCCCAGTGTATTCAGTATTCGGCAAATCTCGCCCACAGGGTACGCTAAGACCATTTGGAAATCTTTATGGCTGTATCGCTCCATTCCGTGTGTGTGGAAATTGCAACTCTGCGGTAAAAAACCATGCCCAGCTTTCCTGCATTCATCGCAGATATAATGATTTCCTATGCCGTGAATAACCCACTCATAGTTTGACGCCATCTTCTTGAACCTCCGCCAGCTCTACCAAGCTCAACACCGCTGATATTTCCTTGACATTACGTTTGAACTGCGGCAGGAACTCCTCTTCGGTGTTGTAGTTTAAGTACAGTGCCGATAGGGCAGCGCCCCAAACAAGATCCATAGTTTTTTCGCTCATGCATTTCTCGGCTTTCTTAAGGAGGCCACCCACCTGCGCAATCGCAATGTTCCACTGAATGTAGGTCTCGTCCGCGGTTGCGATGTCAAAATCCTTGAGCCATTCCCGCACAGTGTGGGTCTCCGATTTGTCACCGCAGTCAACATCCTGGAGCATGTACAGCACTTGCCCTTTGGCAATATTCTCTGGGGTGAAGGATTCAGTCTCAAACTTCATGTACCTTCCAAGAGGAAACAACGCACAGACACTGGGTTTGGCTGACTGAACCATGCACTCTTTTCCCTTGAGCAGGGGGCATCTTTTCATGGGGCCGACGGCATTCAGTTTCACGATCGGCATTCTACTATTGTCCCCAATGTAATAACTGCAATAGGCTGTGAAGAATTCGACAGGCTCCATTTCCAAGAGTTTAGAAATCCGGTAAAGGTCCCTGGGGTTCAGCATAATGTCGTCCCGGTCGATGCAGCATTTTCCACACATGGTGCAGTGGAAATTAAAAGTATCGTCCAGCCCCAGTGTAATTTTATCGATCCCCGCAAAGAATTCTTTTGTCATTTCATATCTCTCCTTCGATTAATAGGGCGAATTGATCAGGTGTGTCGCCTACCAGCTGCTTCCTTTCTGGGCTCTCAACCCAGGCAACCACCTCTTTCAGGTCGTAGTCATATCCGCGCTCCACCACAGGGCATTGCGGGTCTCTGAATGGATGAATTCCAAAAGGAAGCTGAAACCCCTTGGGCAGTACCCAAAGGTGGTACAGGTCCATCACATCCACCAGGTTCTTTTGGCACGGGAACACCTCAATTGCAGTTGCCCGGATTCCGAACAACTCGTTCTTAATCTCTTGCTTCACTGCCCAGGGAATGTCCCCGCCTGCCAAGCCCATCCGACCAATCGTCACATGTTCAATCGTGCCCCATTCGGTACGAATCAAGCGGCTGCCAACATGGTATCCATCGTCCGATTCCCAGTATCGATCCATTTCAGAGGACCAGGTA
>CAZHQU010000121.1:0-6139 GCA_964534245.1 uncultured Coprobacillus sp. | reverse complement strand
TAATAACAATATATTACAATAAAATATTATTAAATTATAATAAAATAAAAAAAGCAATAAAAAAATCATAGTATTACACTATGATTAATTTACAAATTCTTTTCGATTAAAAGGAATCGACAGTTACGTCTATCTTTTTACCATTTCTTGAAGCAACTGCATAAGCAATAGTTTTGATTGCTGTAATGATACGACCGTTCTTACCGATGATACGACCTTTATCTTCTTCGTTCACCATGATTTGAATTACGATGTTATCATCTTCCTCAGCAAAAATCTTTACCACTACTTCGTTTGGATAGCATACTAATGGTTTAACTAATTCGCAAAGGAATTTTTCGTAATCGACATTCATAACTCACCTATTATTTAGCGCTTTTAGCTTCTTTTTTTAATGCTTCAAACTTTTGATTAATGCCTAATTCAGTAAATAATGATTTAACTGTATCAGTTGGTTGTGCACCATTTTGTAACCATTTTAAAGCTTTTTCTTCATCGATTTTTAAAACATCAGTTTTTTCGATTGGATGATAATATCCAATAATTTCAATAAAACGACCATCTACTGGGAATGATGCTTCAGCAGCAACAATACGATAGTAAGGACGTTTTTTAGCACCTGATCTTTGTAATCTAATTCTAACCATAATTAAATATCCTCCTAAAAATTAATACTTTTATATTATACTACATTTATTTACCTTTGTCAAGTAAAATTACTTAACATTTTTTTATTTATATTTAAGAAAATAAAAGGAGGAAGAGATACTCTTCCTACCTATTTATTCAATAATTACATATAACTTAATTACTTACAAATTAGTTATATTTACCAATTACTAATGTATTTAATGTTACAGATTGAGATTGACCATCTTTAGTAACAGTAACTGTATAAGAAACATTAGTTGTATATTCTGGAACTCCTACGATTCTACCAGTATTATCCATAATGTCTGTGTTATGACTTTCAAATTTGATTTCATAATCAGAATAGTTCTTAGCCATTTCATATTCAGCATAAATTAATTCTAAGAATTCATCAATTGTACTATTTGTAATCATAGTGTTAGGACATTTCTTGTTAGTAAAGTTGTTATGGAACCATACTCTATCAGCAGCTAAATCATATTTAACTAATAATTCAGCAACGAATTTAGCAGTGTATTGCCATGTTAACCAAACATCACTACCCATATTAACAGCAGTTTCAATACCGATTGAATGTAAGTTACCACCACGTGCACAGATTGGATTTGAATATCCAGAACTTACCCATGTAGTTGGGATTACATAATTTCCGTTATCGCCTTTGAAACAAACCATACCTAATGTATTGATTGGAGTAGTTGTTGATGCAGCTTCAGGGATCATAACAGTAGTTTTCTTACCGTTGATATAGAAGTATCTATCTTCACCAACAGTTACAGTTGGACGATCGCCTTCATAAGCAACGCCTGTGTCATAGAAATCAGCTTTTCCACCATTAGCATCTGCCCAACCAGTACCATCACCAGCATGCCATCCAACGATATTGTCTTCTAATGATTTATAAATACCATCATTACCAATTGTGTAATGCCATGAAGAACCTGTATTACCAGTGTTTGTACACCAACCAGAGTTAGCTTTTGCTGTAGAAGTTGAACTAGCAACACCTGTGTCATGGATTACGATATATTCTAATGATACCATTTCTTGACCAGAATAGTTAGCACGGTCAGTTGGTAACATATTTAAAATAGTTTCAGGCAACTCACCAAACCAGAAATCATTTGCAGAACCATAGATTTCATGTGGGTAGTCAGCTGTACCATCATCAGAACCAATGTAAGTAATCGTTTCATTGAAGATTACACCATTGTTACCTTTAACTAATTCAGCTAAAATACCATCTAATTCTTCATTTAATACTGTGAAACCAACTTCAGCAGATAATTCACCACAAGTAGCAGTAATCTTAACTTGACCTTGACCTACAGCAGTAACTTTACCATTTGCATCAACTGTAGCAACAGTTTCATCACTTGATTTATAAGAAATTGTTCCTTCAGCACTAATTAATCTTGCAACTAATTCTAAAGTTTCACCTTTATAAATAACTGCATTACCTTCATATCTTAATTCAATTCTTGCCTTTGGGATAACAGTAATTGTCATTGTATCAATAATTGTCTTATCAGCAACACATTGAACAGTAATTGTACAAGTACCTTCACTCTTAGCACTAACTAAACCAGCTGTACTAACTGTAGCAACATTTGAATCATTTGTAATGAATTGAACTTTTTTGTTAGTTACATCTTCTGGAGATAATTTAACAGCTATTTGATGAGTAGTGAATGCATCCATAGTTTCAACTTTATTAGTGATTTGAACACCAGTAGGTTTAACTTGGTTTTCAACTACATATTCAGGCATATCATCAACTGATGCATAAGCTTCTTCAAATGAAATAGCAGCATCACAGAAGTTTTTGTCTTCTAAAGCAGTGTATGCTTCACCATTAACTTCATAGTAGTTCTTACCAATTGTATAGATCTTCTTGAATGGATCAGATTGAGAACTATATGATGGATTTTCTAAGAATTGAGGATATGGAGAACTATTATCTGCATAGTAAGAATCAATAAATTTATTATTTTCAACGTTTATTGAAATTGTATTACCAGTCGCATAACCAGCAGTTCTAATACGAATTGGACACCAACCACAACCAGAATTATCAAATGTATTATATTGAATATCAAATGATGCAGCTGCATCTGCTTCTCTCATTGTACGGAAGTCTAAACCAACGTTAGCCATGTCAACTATGTTATTACCAGTAATAACTGCGTTAATACCTTTAACACCACCAACATATAAGAATGATTGTAATGAATTAATATATGTATTGTTCTTAATTAATACATCACCAGCTAAGTAACCATTTGCAGCACCAACATTTAAGAAGTCGTATGCGCTTGAGTTTTCGATATAGTTATTAACAGCTGTGAAGCCTGTTAAACCAATAGTGATATGGATAATACGATAACTTGTATTTCCTACAGAATAGTTGTAAGAGAAGTCTAAGTTATTAATATTACCTTCACCAGGACCACGAACAACACCGTCAGCACTTGTCTTGTTAATTACATTGTATTTAACTGTTAATCCATTAACGTCAGCTAATGGTAAAATTTGTGCAGCACCAGTTAATTCAAAACCGTTGATTGTAACGTTTTGAACACCTTCAGCAATTGTAACTTTGTTAGCAATAACTGCTTCGTTATTTCTATTTTCATATTGAGCATTTAAGTCAGCGTTTGGACCAACTAATGTAATATCATTTTTAGAGATAACTAATTCAGTATCATAATTACCAGCTAAAACTTTAATTATACCACCATTGTCTATTGAACTAATACAATCATCAATTGATGCAAATGCATCTGTTCCGAATGTCCATGTAAATCCTTCAGCTTCAACTTGTGCGCCTTCAGCTAAATCTTTCCATTCAGGGTTTACAACATATCCAAATTCAACACCTAATAATAATTTAAGTGCCGCTTCATATTCTTCTTTTCTTTGATAGTTATTTGTATAAGACGCAACATCTATAAACTTATCTGCATACTCAGCAAGTTCTGCAATTGGAGAACCATCTGCATTTGCAAAGAAGTTGAAATCCATATTAGCTAGTGGAGGATTAGATGTTTGAGTATCACTAACATTATTACAGTTAGCATGGTATACACCAGCTGGTACGCCATAGAATGCGTTGTAATTAATAGATAATGCGAATGTTTCAGCGTTTGCACCATTATTTCTAAATCTGAAATAGTTAACACAGTTTTTGAATGTGTTATATAATACGTCAACTTTTAATCCGTATTCTTGGTATGTTCTTGCTGAAATTGCTGAATTGTAAATAGATGGAGCATTTTCTGCGATACCAATATTTTCAAATGTATTGTTTGTAATAACGATTTCTTGATATTTGTCTTCTAAAATACCAGATGTAGATTGGAAGTAAATACCATTGTTACCTTGAACTTCATCATTTTTGAATACGTTGTTATCAAATGTCCATACACCATAGTTGTATCCACCCTCACATCTGATAGCATCTCTACCAAAGTTCAAGAATGCATTGTTAGCAACTGTAACAGTATCATTTCTTGCAAATAAGATATTAGTTTCAGTTACATTTGAGAATTTGTTATATTTAATAACAATGTTCTTAGCTTCAGAGCCTTGAGCGTTCCAGAAATCAAATACTGCTTCAGCTTGAGTTCTAGCTTCTGCCCATGCAGCAACTTCTGCATTTGTATCATAAATGTTATTGAATGAAATTTCAATTCCATTTACTTTATCAGAAGTATCTACACAACCAGTTTCTGTAAATGCTAAACCTTTGATTGTAACATTTTCTAAACCTGCACCAATTGTAATCTTACCAGTAATTTCAGCTTCAGGTAATCTTGTAGCTTGAACTGGGTTAATTCCTGAGTTAGGACCGATTAATGAGAATCCACTCTTATCGATTGTAATGTTATCAGCATATTTGCCAGCAGCAACATAAACAGTTTCAGTAGCAACTTCAACAGCTTGTTTTAACGTTGGGAATGCTGTATAACCAACTAAGAATTTCATACCATTGAATGTATATTCAGAACCTCTATTAATACCTTCAACAGCTGGGTCAGCTAATGTAACTTGAGCATCAACGATTGGTTCAGTTACTTCGATTTCAACACTTGTAGAAGCATCTCCACCATCACTTGCAGTAACAGTGATTGTAGCTTTACCTACACCTTTAGCAGTAACCATACCTTGACCATCTACGAATAAAATAGATTCATCAGAGCTTTGGAATTTAGCATTAGCTTTATATGGTTCTGGTGCTAAAGTAGCAATGATTCTTTGTTTTGATTCAATTGTCATTGATTTTTCAGCTTGTAATGTAATTTCAGTTACATAATTATAAACTCTAAATGCTATAGTTTCTGAAAATTCCCCATCAGTAGTTGCAACAGTAATTTCTACATAACCACCTTTTAAAGTAGTGATCACACCATTGTCAACTGTACAAATTGATTCGTCACTAGATGACCAAACAAATTCAGCAACAGCATCTTCTGGTTCATAGAAGAAGAATAATTCTTCAGTTGTATTAATATAGTATTCTTCATCAGCTTCAACTTGGATAAAGTCTAAGCCAGGAGCACAGCTAACTTCAACTGTAGCAAATACTTCAGGATTAGCTACTAATGAAGCAGTGATTTCTGCAGTACCAGCACCAACTAGGGTAACAACACCAAATTCATCAACTGTAGCAACATCTTCATCACTTGAAGTCCATACAACAGATGCATCACCATCACCATCTAAAACAACTTCAGCAGTGATTGTTAATTGTTCGTCAGCTTTACCGCTTAATTTATCAGCAGTTAATGTAATAGTTCCAGTTACAACAGTTGCTTCAATTTCAACAACTTCTGTAAACATAATATTTAAATATTGACCTTTACTAGCAGTACCAGTAACATAACCAGTGATTTCAATATCTTTGCCATCTAATAATTTAACAACTTCTGCATCAGCAGGATATGTTAAACTACCTTTGATTGTAGCACCTTCAATTGCAACATTGAAGTAATTTCCAGATACAGCAAGTTTACCACTGAATTTAACATATTCAGGTTTAATAGTTTCTGCAGTTGCATATGCATCACAATCAGCAGCACTTAATTCTTTAGCAGCACCATGATCAACAGTTTCAGTTCCAACTTTTTCATAAGTAGCATCTGTACCAAATTGTTTAGCACCACCATAAACAGTTGTATTACCAATAACTTTTACTTTGTCACCAGCAACTAAGTCAGCTTCCCATGTTTTACCTTTGTAAACTAACATTGCGCCAGTCGCATCTTTAATCAAGAAGCTTTGAGCATTTGTAGCTACTACTAAAGCTGTAGTTTCGAATAATCCATCTTCTGCAGCAACGATTTCAGCAATTGTTCCTTCAGTAGGTTGAACAACACCATCTTCTTTTCCACATTCGCATTTTCCATCAACGAATTGGCAGTCATGAAGTTCACCACATTCACATGAACCATTTACAAATTCATGCACATGTTCTTCTACTTTTTCT
>CAZHQU010000120.1:0-6229 GCA_964534245.1 uncultured Coprobacillus sp. | reverse complement strand
GATTATTATTCAAGTATATTTGGAAAGAAACCGAATCTAGTATTGAAAGATATGAAAAGTAAATATGGATATAATAGATATCAAGATAATATAATTTGTTTATCAAAGAGGTTAATTCATTTTCCAAAGGATTTTATTGATTATGTAATTATACATGAGTTTTGTCATTATTATGTACATAATCATAGTAATGATTTTTATAGTGAAGTCATAAAGTATATGCCTAACTATAAGGAAATTCTAAAAAGAGCAAAGAAATATAGCTTGTTAATAAAGTATTAAAACAAAGTTTGGGGAGTCTTCTGAAAGGAAGAAAAATGATAAAAAACAAAGAAGAATTTGTATTAGGATTGAGCACTAAGAAATTCAGTAATGACAGTAGTGTATGCGCACAAATGCTTAAAAATGAAAGACTAAAAAGAAACATGACCCTTGAGGAAGCCTCGAGGGATATTTGTAGTGTAAGTTACTTATGCAAACTAGAAAACTCACAAATTAAAACAAATGATGTTTACGTGAAAGCTCTATGTGATAGGTATAGTTTAAATTATAATACTCTATCTGAAGCCTCAACAATCAACTATGTAGATGAAGTTATTAAAAGTGTATTTTTAGGTAAAGAACTAGAAATAGAGGCTTTGTATGAAAAAGTAGAAAACCTAGGTTTCAGTGCAAATATTCAAATTGTAAAATCCTTTTATTACTTACAAAAATATGAATTTAAAAAGTTTGAAAAAGGAATAAAAGAATTAGATAAAATAAAATACACATTAAATGAAACAGAAGGAATAACATTAATTTATTTAGTAATGCTCTATAAAATGATGAAATTTAACTATAATGAAGCATATAGATATTTAAAACTAATTGACCTAGTAAAAATTAGTAATAAGCATCTTCATTATTTAGTTTTAGAAGCAAGTATTGAAATAGCATTTTATACAAAAAATGCTTGTAGGTTATTTATTTCATATGATGAGTATGAGAAAATTGATTATGTCGGTTATCCAATAGCAAGGAAGATAATAACAAAAATGATTTATAATGCATTTATATGTTCAGAGTATCCTAATGATGTTTTAGATGATGTTAATCTAATTGATTATAATGATATTCCAAGTAATGCTAGATTAGAAGTGGCATATTTTGTAACACTAATCAAAATAAAGAAAGGTAACTTGATAAAAATATTTAAAGATATAGTTGAGAAAACATATTATTTAGATGCAAGATTTTTAGGGATTTTGGCTTATATTTGTTATCGAATGAACTCGACATCATTATACAAAGAATTATTAAAATTAGTCGAATCATTCTCGTTTAATGAAATAGATAATATACACCAAAAGTTTGTGTGTTTTATACTTTTATATATATCTAGTGACAATAAGGATGAATTAATAAAATACATGAAAGATCAAATTAATCCTTATATATATGATGAAGTGATACCATTATATAATGACGTATATAAAGAGATATATTTAGACTACATGTCTAATACAAGTAAATACAAAGAATCATATTATTATTTAAAAAGATATTGTAATTAATAATATAATTAAATATTAACAAATCAGATATTTTATGATAAAATTATATATAAGGAAAATATTAAGATACTAATATACAAACTAAAATGGTGATAAATATGAGCAAATACTTTGATGATTTAATGAATAAAAAAGTACTACCTTTTAAAAAAGAAGCCTTAGAAGGTAATGTTCCAATTATTCAAGATGAAGCTTTAAAACTAATATTATTCTTAGTGAAAACTAAAAAAATAACTAGAGTTTTGGAATTAGGAACAGCAGTAGGATATAGTGCAATCTCAATCGCTAGTGAGACAGGAGCATATGTTGATACTGTAGAAATAAATGAAAATATGTATAATACAGCAAAAATCAATGTTAAAAATACCAATCTTGAAGATAAGATTAAGTTATTTAATGAAGATGCCTTAGAAATGGATATAAACTTATTAAGCGGAAAATATGGACTAATCTTTATCGATGCCGCAAAAGCTCAATACCAAAAGTTCTTCGAAAAGTATACACCACTTTTAGAAGAAAATGGCATAATAGTTATAGATAATTTACTATTCCATGGATTTGTTCCTGAATTTGTTGAGACACAAGATGTATCGGGAAGTAGAAACTTAAGAGGATTAGCTCGTAAGATAGATAGATTTAATAGATGGTTAATAGCTAATAAAGAGTACGATACAACATTTCTTGATATTGGTGATGGTATGGCTCTTAGTGTAAAAAAATCTGATCAAAATAAGTAGTGTATAGAGTGAAAGCTATGACTAAGAAAATGAATCCTTTATATACAAATATTGTAACAGATTATTTAAATTCTAAATCTTTAGATTTAGATTGTGCTGGACTAATAGTAAATTCAAAAGAATATTCATGCTTTCCAGGACAAAAGTTTTCTAAAGATGAAGTATTAGATATATTAAATTTAAATAAGGACTTAGTAAATAAGAAACTAATACTAAATTGTGATCGAATTATTCATGAACCAGAATTAGAAGAGCTTAGAAAATATCTAAATCTATTTATAGATAAAGTAGATTACATTATATATAGTGATTATGCTGTATTATCATTAATAGATAAGAAGTATTTAGATAAACTAATTTATGACCCTAAAACGTTAGTTTGTAGTTATAATGAACTTAATGAACTGGATACAAAAGCATTTATATCATCTGAAATTTCTACTGATGAATTAAGTGAATTCATTTATCATTCAGAAGAAAATAAACTTTGTATTAATGCATTTGGTTATCACCAAATAATGTATTCAAAAAGACCTTTAATATCATTATATAATAGTCATATAAACAATGTTTATAAAAACAATGTTTATTCAAACATTAGTAAATTAGAAAAAAATACAGTATATGACTTAAAAGAAGAATTAAGAGAAGATTTATATAAAATTATAGAGAATGAACAAGGAACATTTATTTATACTCATTTTATATATGCACTTTTAGAAAACTTAAACATTATAAAAGAAAAAGTATTTATGTTTAGAATTAATTCATTTCTATTAGAAGACGATGAAATAAAATTCATCTTAACAAAGTATAAAGATTTAATCAACACTAAAGATTTAGATGAACAGAAAGATTTAATAAATGAAATCGAATCAAAATTTCCTAAAGCAAAACCGGGATTTTTGAAAGATGAGTTATACTTAATAAAGAATAAATCTCAATAACAAATTTATATAATCATAAGTCAAAGCATTAGAGTAAAGTCTAGTGCTTTTTATTTTTTATATAATTTTTTATATGTTCAAACATATTAAATTTGTTTGAAATAAAGTTTTGTAGTATAATATACGTAAGATTTGTTGAAAGGGGAGATAAGATGATAAAAAATGTTGTATTTGATTTGGATGGAACTTTATGGCAGACACAATCATCATATATATATGCATATCAAAGACTATGTGAAAAGTACAATAAAACTCCTTCGAATAGTTTTAATGAAGTATTAAAATACATGGGAGTAAAAGTAGATGTTTTGTTAAGAGAATTATTTCCAGAAGTCATTGATCAAAGAATAATAATTAAAGAAGCATTAACTTTTTCAATTGAATATATAATTAAAAACCCAGAAGGGACATGCTTTGAGGGGGTTTATAATGTTCTAGAAACTCTAAGCAAGGAATATAATATATACATTATAAGTAATTGTCTAAAAGAATATGTTGATACTTTTTTAGAAATATCAAAAACTAAACAGTTTATTAAAAATTTTTATACAATTGAATTAGGTGAAAAGAAAGACCATTTAAAGAAAATAACTAATGGTTATCAAGATAAAGCAATATTTATTGGAGATGACTTAGAAGACTATAATCAAATAAAAAATCATAAATGTATTTATTTTATATATGCAAAATATGGATATAAAGAATGTAATGAATATGACTATTACATCAATAATTTAAATGATATATTTAATATTTTAAAAATAATAAATAATAAGGAAAGAATTTTAAATAAATTTGAATACGAAGTAATATCAAGCAATGATACAAACGTAACATTAATAAAGAAAAATGAAGAATTATATTACTTTGGTTTTGTTAATGTGCTTAATTATGATGATTTAAATGTTGTTGTTCAAAAATTAAAAAACAAATGTGATGAACAAAATGTAAGTGTATTAGGTCCAATAGATGGAAATACATTTTATACATATAGATTTGCACTTGATAACTTTGATTGGGTTTTATATCCGGATTTAAGAAATACTAAAGAAACAGTAGATATATTTTTAAAAGCTGGATTTAAAATAAAACAAGTATATAGTTCAACGCTTGCTAATATTAATGAAAAGTTCTATCAAAGATCAAAAAAATGTAAATTACCGAGTGACTATAAGATAGTAATTGTTCAAGGGAAAGATTGTTACAATTATGTAGGTGAACTATATGATGTAACAATAAATGCGTTTAAAAAAGCAGATTACTACGAAGAAATTAGTAAAGATGATTTTATTGATATGTATCTTGAAAGCTTAAAACTTTGTTCTCCAGACCTTGTTTTAATATACTATAAAGATAAACTAATAGCATTTCATTTCTGTTATGAAGATTTAGAAAAAAGATTTTATGTTTCTAAAACAATAGCAATTCATGAGGATTTTAGAAATAGAACTGTATTAATGAAGCTTATTGATTTATCGTATAGTTTAATGATAAAAAGAGGATATGAACAAGTATTACATCATTTTCAAAATGATAGAACAAAAACTTTACAAGCAATTCACAAAGATTGTGCAATTAAAACAAAACACTTTGGATTATTTGAGTATAAAGTTACAAATGTATAAATTTGTGAATGAATTATGTATGAATTAGGGAATAAAAAAATGAAAAATAAGGAAAAAAAGAAATGTTGTCAGTACTGTTTAAATGACTATACTGTAAAACATATTAAATTAGATAATAATCATAAATGCAACTTTTGTAATACATATGATAAGTATTATAAAGAACTACATAATTATAAAGAATTAAAAAAACTATTTTTAAAGAAAATAGAGAATACTGAAGGTTATGAATATGATGTTGCGTTGGGGTTTAGTGGTGGAAAAGATTCAACATATGTTTTATATAAATTAGTAAAAGACTATAATTTAAAAGTATATGCATATACTCTTGATAATGGATTTTTATCTGATGAAGCTAAACATCGTATTGATGATATCGTTAAAGATTTAAATGTTGTTCATGAATATGTAAAATGCGATATGGAATTACTAAAAAAAATATATAAAAACATTGTAAATAAGTATTTATCACCATGCATAGCTTGTAGTTTCTTAGGTTATGCGGTAATGATTAACCAGGCTTCTAAAGTTAGTGCAAAGGTAACAGTCCATGGTAGAAGTACATATCAAATGTTCAGGAATTTTTCTGATGATGTTGAAGATGTTTTTAAGCCTTTTATTATATCTGGGTTAGAAGAAAATATTAATTTAGATGAATTATATGATAATGTATTAAGTAAAATCGAAAAATTAGTAGATAAAGATTTAAAGAACGAAATAGAAGAAAAATTACTGGGTGACGCCTATACAAAAGGATTTAGAGAATTTGTAGCATTTTTCTTATATCATCCTTACAATAAAATGGATGTAATTAATTACTTAAAAGAAAACACAATATGGAATTATAATAAAGAATCAGAACATTTTGATTGTTTAATTCATTATGGAGCATGGTATCTAAAATCATTAATAGCGCGTAGGAATCATGAACTTCCCGAATTAAGCGTAATGGTAAGAGAAGGACATATAAGCAAAGATGAAGGATTTGAAATACTAAATAATAAAAATGTTGATAAGGTAAGAGTAAAGAAAGAACTTAAAATGTTTTGTTCGTATTGTGGAGTGAGTTATACAAAATTAATGCTAAAAGCAAAGATTTATTCAAAAAGATGGTGGTAATATGAAACTATTTTTAAGAAAATATCTATTAACAATTCTTCTAGCAATATTTATATATACATTATTATATGCTTTTAGAAAAAATGAAACAGAATATCTCACTTATTCATTTTTAATATCTATTATTCAATCTATATTAATTAGATTATTTGATGATTTGGTTGATTATGATAAAGATTTAATTGAGAGTAAAAATGTATTTAAAAAAAATTATCTAATATTATTCATAATTATTTTAATGATTACTT
>CAZHQU010000119.1:0-6257 GCA_964534245.1 uncultured Coprobacillus sp. | reverse complement strand
TATAATCATAACTAATAATAATCTATAACAAAAATATTAAGGTGATTAACTATTATGAAAACATTGCTTATTTCAATCAACTCAAAATATATACATCCGGGAATAGGTGTACATCAGTTATATACTAATGCAAAACATGAAACTGATTTTTGTGAATTCACTATTAAAGATGATATTGATAAAATCATAAGTTATATAAATAGTTATGATGCGGAAGTATTAGGAATTTCTGTATACATTTGGAACGTTGAACTAGTAAAGAAAATACTACCTAACATCACCAACAAAATTATCTTTTTAGGAGGACCAGAAGCAAGTTACAGCACTAAACTTTTATCTAAAAAAATTAAATATATAATTAAAGGTGAAGGTGAAGAATCATTTAATGAACTTATTGATTACTTAGAAAAGAAAATAGATATATCAAAAGTAAGTAATTTGTTTTATTATGATATTTTAGATAAAAGTATTAAATACACATATAATAAACTACCTGATTTAAATAATATCAAACATGACTTAGCACTTATAAAAGATTACAAAAACAAAATATGCTATTTAGAATCTAGTAGAGGATGCTACTTTAACTGTAGTTACTGCTTAGCATCAACAGAAAAACCTGTAAGATTCTTTCCACTAGATGAAGTTAAATCTAATATTTTATTATTATTAAAGAACAATGCTAAAATAATTAAATTCTTAGACAGAAGTTTTAACATAAACAAAAAATACACATTAGAAATATTAAAGTTTATAAAAGAAAATGATAATGGGATAACAACTTTTCAATTTGAAGTTGTTGGTGACCAGTTCGATTCTGAAGTAATTGATCTAATCAATTCATTAAGACCAAAGATGATTCGATTCGAAATTGGGATACAAACAACAAATCCTCAAACAACAAAAGCAATCCGTAGAAAACAAGACTTTAGTGTATTAAAAGATAACATCAATAAAATTAAAGACAATATTGTAATTCACACAGACTTAATTGCGGGTTTACCATATGAAGATTTAGAGTCTTTTAAAAACTCGTTTAATGAAACTTTCCTATTGTTCACTGAAGAATTACAATTAGGTTTTCTAAAAGAACTAAAAGGAACTCACATAAGTTTAACTAAATATGAGCACGATTATATCTTTGAAGAAACATCGCCATTTGAAGTATTAGAAAACAAATACATTACAAACGAAGAACTTCAAATAATCAAATATGTAGAACTTGGAGTTGATAGATTTTACAATCGTGGAGAGTTCCCGAGACTAATAAAATATCTATTTATAGATTTAAAGTTAAACCCATTTGATACGTTCTATCAAACACTAAAAGCTATGACAAAGGAACATCCATTATCATATTATCAATTCCCTGAATTAACAAAATTATTATACGAATCATTATGTAATATTGTAAAAAATAAAGATGAATTATTATATATAATTAAACAAGATTACCTAACTAGAATAAATATTAAACCCAAAATCTTTTGGGAATCAAGCATAACAAAACCTGAAAGAAAAGAAGTTTATGAACATATTTCAAATAAATATAACATTAATATAAATGATTTATATAGTCAAGCTCATCTAGAAAAATTAAATAACAAATACTTTGTTATTGATTATAAAAATAAAAAACAATACGAAATAGTTTTGTAAATTTATAATTTAAGTAATATAAAAGACTAACGTGAAATTATCATTCTGCGTTAGTCTTTTTCTTTATACCTAAACTATTTTTATATAGTATATTAATAGACACTTTTTTAATCAAACAACTCTAAAATAAACCACTTTACTTCTACTTCTCCTGAGTAAATATCATTAAAGGTAACATTAAAATATTCTGGATAAAGTAGCGTCCAGTAGTTACTGCCTTTTGCTTTACCAATTTTCACTAGAAGTGTTTCATACTCTCCACCATCTATTACTTTTCCATTTAATGTTTTAGGCGGGAAAGTAGTATTTGCTATTTTGATAGTCACATCTATATTTCTACTATCACAATAGGATTTTATTTCTTCTTCTATGTTTGGAAGTACGCTTACAACTTCTTCTTTTGTGAAATCTGATTTAATATGCTTTTTAATAATATTTACACAAGTATTTTTAACATTTAGATCACTAGCACTATCAGAATTACCAATGACTCTAATTCTTAAGTTGTTTTGCTCATTTGAGGGAACTAGCATTATAATAAGTACTATTATAATAACTAATACAAACAAATACTTTTTATTTGAAACACTTTTATTCATAAAAAAATCACCAATACCTTGGTAATAGTATTGGTAATATTTTACATTTTATACAAATTTTTATTAATTATTTATTAAAGTCCTATAAACACAGCAAGCATTAAAAATGCTAATGATAAAACCATTAATAGAAGTTGGAATAAAATTGTCTTTTTAAACCATTCAGCAAAGCTAACATTAGCTAAGCCTAATCCAACTAATAATGTTCCACATGTTGGATATAGAACATTAGTATATCCATCAGCAAATAAATAAGTTAATATTATAATTGTTTTACTAATTCCTTCTATTGGAGCAAGAGTTAACATTGGAATGATTAACACAGCTTTTGCTGAGGCACTAGGAATAAAGAACTCTATAATAAGTACTAATAAATAGATTAATACTACTGCTAAATATGGAGACATATTTGTTACTAAGTTATAGAAGTAATGGAAGATTGTATGTAATATATTACCTTCTTGAGCAATGTATGTAATACCAAAGGCAATTACAATTATTAATATTGAAGGAAGAACATCTTTAATTCCATCAATGAAGCTTTTACCTAATTGCTTATATGAACCAAGTAAAACTCTACCAATGATTACTGTACCAACTATAAATGCTACAGCCATAAACACCATTGAAAGTGATCTAAGCGATTTTATTGATGTAGCTATAATAACAGATAAAAGTGCAATTGAAAATAATGCAATAATCATTTTAGATTTTTTCACATCTTCAGCATGTTCTTCATCTGTAACCATTACAAATCCTTGTTCATCAAATTCTACTTTAGCTTCCCTTTCATCTTTTTTAGCTAGGTGTGTTAGGAATAATGCGGTAACGACATACATTACACAAAAGATAATACATCTATACCATAAACCATCAGTAACGCTCACACCCGCAGCAATCGACGCAGTTCCTATTGTTAATGGATTTGTGATTGCTGTAGTGAAACCTACACCAGAAGCAATTAAAATAAATGAAATCGCTGTAAAACTAGACCAGTTTAGTACTGTACAAAGCATTGCAAAGATTGGGTATAAAATCAATAACTGTTCTTGTAAACCAAACACAGCTGATAGTATCATTATAAAACCTGTTATAGTCCATATTGCTATAAATCTTTTAGATTTAAACTTCATTAAAATTACTCTAACAAGTGAAATTAATCCTCCACTTTTTTCTAATACTTTAAACGTTCCCCCAAGCACTAATAGTAAAGCAATAATCATTATGATATTAGCGCTATTACTTCCTAAAAATAATGCTTCAATTGGAGCAGTAATCCATCTATATATTGGAATACGTGATGAATTTTCTTCATCTGTTAGTATTCTATAAGAATCTATTACTATTTGATTATTCAATGATTCATCAGTTGTATATTCATAAAATGGTTCGCCCATTTTAGATATATCAGTTGTATATATTGTATATCTGCCTGCTGGTATCACATATGTCAATATCCCAACAACAATTAATACAGCAACTAATATCGCAATAACTGTAAGAAAACTTTTAAGTCCAATTTTTACTTTTACATTTAAGTCAGCAGATTTATTCATAGCTATCTCCTTTGTCATAATCATACACATCCGCGCATGCCAATCTCCACTTTTCATCATATAAATTATGAATTTCTTCTGATGCTAAAGTCCATTTAACTAAACACTTACTTTGATCATCAGGAATTATCATATAGTATTCATTTTTTGAGTAGAACTCTAAGTAACCTTTTGTTGAAAGAGTAAGAGAATATATCGATTTAGCATCAAAGCTAAAATTAACTTCTTTTTCATTAAGCATCCCTGTAAAGAATAAACCTTTATTCGTAAGTTTAGCCTTTCCAATAGATAAAGCTTCTCTATTATCTGGTTCTTTTCTTAGCTTATCAAGTTTTAAGGTGCATATTGATCCATCAAACATAAGCTCAAAGTTATCATCTATAACTTCCTTAGCAACACGCCTGCGCTGCCATTTATACCATTCATCAATGTCTTTTGGAAGTTTATTACATTTAACACCTACTAAATCGTAGTATTCATTAACTTTTACCTTTAGCCCACACTTTTTACAACAAATCGTATCGCCTTCGACATATAACATATGTTCTTCTTTACAATCTGGGCATTTATATAATATCTTATCAATGCCAAAAGCATTTGGTTTTTTACCTATATATTTATTTCTTGCGACTTTATTATAGGCAAAATCATTATAGCTGATTTTATCTAATAATAATTTATAGATTTGTTCTTCGCTAAGTTCTTCTATCATATCAGGAGTCAATGCTAAACTAAAGTCAACAACAATAGGTCCTTTTTTTCGATCTTTCGAATATCTATTTGTGGCTAGGTATGCTCCTTTTGATGTAGCTACAACAACACTTGCTTTACAATGTTTAATAAAACGAACTGTTGCTGGGTTAATAGGATGCGTACTTCCACTTGTAGATTGAATACCTTCAGGAAAAATCGCAATCGAACCATCTCGTTTTAGGACTTTTAGTATATTCTTAACACAAAGCATATCTGGTTGATACAAGTATTTAGAAATTATACCCAGTTTAATTAATAACCCATATAGTCCTTTTTGAATAATATTTTGATATCCACATACAATGTTTATATCATTACGTTTAAATCCATAAATCATATAAATAAATTCAAGTCTTGATGCGTGTGAAGCAAGTAAAATTGTTGGACCCTTTTTTATACTCTTTGGTTTGTAGTCATAATTAAATTTTACTTTATAGCGCCAGTTAAGAAAACCTAATATGCGCATCACTATGAACATTAAAAAAGGATTTGGCTTCTTTATATTTCTACTTATAAGTTTCGTCTTTAAATCTTTTTTCATTTCTTTTTATTATTCCCGTTCAAAATTCGATCCTTTCCCTAATATTATAACATAAATTGAGTTTTTCCTCTATACTATTTATTTTTAATAATTAAGAAATTTATACAAATCCATTAATATGATAATTTATTTTCATTCTAAGACATATTGCCTTGCATATCTTAAATATTTATCATAGCCTTTTATAACTATTTTTGATTTCTCTAAATAGGTTATTTCTGAATTTATCTCTAAACAAATTTTCTTAAATGTTTTTATTTTAGCTTTAGTTTTTTTAGATTCTATATATTCAAAGGGAATAATTAGTATAACTTTTGAAAAATATACTTTTATAGCACAAATATATTTAATGGTAGAAGTCCTCCCAGAACTTTCATATATCAATCTGACTTTTTTAGGTGTTTCTTTTATCTTCTTTATTCTTTTGTATTTATAGTCATTGGTAATATTAAAACTTGTTTTAATATGATTGATACCACTAATTGCAGCGAAAAGTCCAAAACATAACATTAATGTAAAGAAAGACATACCGATTATTTTTTCTATTCCACTTCCATAAAAATTAGGATTTTTAGATCCACCTATCATTATTATTAACATCAGTATCGCAATTCCTATTCCGACTATTGCATAAAAAATTCCATATTCTTTACTTATGCTTTTATACCTATCAATTTTTCTAAGTAATCTACCGTTAAACACTTCATCAACAATTGTTAATTCTGAAAACATATTGATTTCATCTTTAGACTGTTTTATTACTTCTAATAATTCTTTTATTAATGTATCGTAATCTATACTATCTACTTCAATATTTGTTTTCTTTTCTTTTTCAAACTTATCATTTTCTTCTAGATTATCATATCTACTTGGAGTATCTATTAGATATGTTACTTTCTTTTCGGTAATTTTAAGTTCACAGTCAAAACCTTTATACCTATAAATAATACTTATTTTATTTTCATTATTTACATATATTCCAATATCTTTTAAAGCATTGATTTTATTTGATTTAATTATATTTATTATTTATTCATATTGTTCTTTATAAGCTAATATATATAGTTTTTCATATGATGTTTTGTTTTCTTTACTTTTTACTTTTAAATAGTATTTTTTATTTTTTTTCATTTGTTTTGTTGGGAGTTT
>CAZHQU010000118.1:0-6285 GCA_964534245.1 uncultured Coprobacillus sp. | reverse complement strand
TCTAATAGATGATAAATCATCACTCATCACAAAATATGTTTTCGGAACACTCATTCCAACAAGCAAAAATTGATCATAAACAGTTTGATGATTATAAAATATTAAATATGGTTTTTTATCTTTACGTTTTTTTAGTTTCTGCCATCTATATCCATGTATATACAAATAAGCACCGACAAATATCCATGCGATAAAAACTACTAGTCTATGTCTAAATTTTATCCATTTTTTGGGTTTATTAGTTTTTTTAGATTTTTCTTTTACAGATTCTTTTGGTTTATTTTCTTCCATAATATTCTCCATTTTATAAATGTAAAAAGAGCAAATATTTTCTCATATTTGCTCATCCTACCAAATCCATATTAATTTTACTACAAATCAATAAAAATATCAATTTACATTTTACTTTTATTTGTTTAATAAAAGGCTGATTAGAAAAGCTAATCAACCTTATTTATTCTATCCAAGTATTAATTTATCATCCATTTGGAAATCATCATTATTTTCAAATTTCTCAAGTAATGCTTGAACAGTTAATTTTTGTTTTTCTTCACCACTTATGTCGAATACTATTTTACCAGCATTAAGCATAATCAATCGATTACCGTATTTAATAGCATCTCTCATATTATGAGTAATCATTAAAGTAGTGATTTTTTCTTCAGTTACAATTTTGTTTGTTAACTCTAAAACAATTTTTGCTGTTTTAGGATCAAGCGCTGCTGTATGCTCATCAAGTAATAGAATATCAGGTCTGTCTAGTGTTGCCATTAATAATGTAATAGCTTGTCTTTGCCCACCAGATAGCAATCCTACTTTTTCTTGTAAGCGAGTTTCTAAACCTAAGTTTAATGAAGCAAGTTTTTCAACAAACATCTCACGATATTTTTTATCAAATCCCCATTTTAATCCTTTAGATTTAGCTCTTCTTACAGCAAGCATCATGTTTTCTTCAATATTCATTTGACCAGCAGTTCCCATATTTGGATCTTGGAATACTCTACCTAAATGTTTTGCGCGTTTATGTTCACTTATATGTGTTACATCAATTCCACCTATTTCAACTGAACCTTCATCTAAAGTATATACGCCTGAAATAACATTCATTAATGTTGATTTACCAGAACCATTACCACCAATAATTGTAACGAATTCTCCTTCTTTAACATGTAAGTTAAGTCCATTAAGTGCTAATCTATCATCAGCTCTATTTGATGACACTCTAAATATTTTATGTGCATTATTCACTTTTAACATTAGATTGCCTCCTTAGCATGATGATTTTTTTTAGCATTATCAATCTTACTTTTTACTAATGGAATAATTAATACAAGAGTAATCAATAACGCATATAATAGTTTTAATAAGTAATTTGGTAAACCTAATGCAATTGCTATACGTACAATCGTGTAATAAACAATAGCACCAAAAGCAACAGAAATAATCCAGTTTTTGAATGTACGTTTACCGAATATTGCCTCACCAATAATGATTGAAGATAAGCCAATTACTAGAACACCAACACCCATTGTATTACTTGCACTACCATTAACTTGAGTAAATAATGCACCACTCATTGAAATCAATGCATTACTCAATCCTAATCCAAGAATAATCATTAGATTAGTGTTAATTCCTTGTGCTCTTGACATTCTAGGATTCATACCAGTAGATCTGATCGACATACCAATTTCTGTACCAAAGAAAAAGTACGATAATATAACTATAGCAACAACAACTAATAATTCGATTAAAATAATATTGAAAAATCTACTATCAAATACAGCTAAGAAAGTATCAAATATTGTCTTAATAGCTTCACCTTTAATATTTAGTTGGTTCAAGTATACATTTGATGCATAACCACTTGTGTTATCAGAGCCAAAGCCCATAATAAACATATTAATTGAGAATAAACCAGTCATTGTAATAATACCTGAAAGTAATCCAGGAATTTTACATTTTGTATGTAATATACCAGTAAGAATACCTGCTGCAAAACCAGCAATTGTAGCTATTAATGTTGATACATAAGGATCTAGTGCTTTTGTTAAACAAACGGCAACTACAGCACCCCCTAAAGTAAATGTTCCTTCAGCTCCTAAATCTGCAAAGTCTAATTGTCTATAAGATATAAAAATACCTAACGCTAATAAACAATATGGTAGACCGAATTGTAAAACATCAATTAAGATGTAATAAATTTGCTCCATAAATATCATTTTTTTATTAAGAGTAAATCTTAATTTTTCCTTTCTAAAGTTATAAATCAAATTCTTGTTAAGATAATTTATCTTTAATAGATTGTGGTAATTCGATTTCGATTGCAGCTAAATTATCTAAATTAGCCACGAATGATAATTCTTCTAAGCCTTGTGTAACTACTGCTAAGTCTCCAGGATTTGATCCGTCTAAAATTTTAACAGCAAGTTCAGCAGTTTGTTTACCTAATTTTTTGTAATCAACAGCGATAGTAATAGAACCACCATTATTAACCATTGAACCTTCACCACAAACAACTAATAATTTATGTTGAACTGCGCCTTGAGAAACAGCTGCCATATTATTAGCGATTAAGTTATCAGTTGGAATAAATAATGCTTCACATCCATCAATTCCTAATTGAGAAACAGTTGATGTAATTTCACCAGCTTCAGAAACAGTTTTAACTTCTACGTTCATTCCTAATGCTTCTGCTTGAGTTTGAGCAGCTTCAGCTTGAACTCTTGAGTTAACTTCAGATACATTATAGATAATACCTAATTTCTTAGCTTCAGGTAAAATTTCTTTAACTAATTTAACTTGATCTTCAACAGCACTAGCATCTGATGTACCAGTAATATTTGCACCAGGTTTTTCATTAGACGCAACTAAACCAGCAGCAACAGCGTCTGTTACAGATGTAAATAGAATTGGTAAATCTTCTTTACCATTATTTTTTGCTGCAGTTTGTAAAGCAACAGCTGCAGGTGTAGCGTTACCCATAACGATATCGCAAGTACGAACTAATTCATTTGCCATAGTATTCATAGTTGTTTCATCACCTTCAGGATTTTTAACAATGAATTCAATTGTTTCGTCTTCTACATAACCAGCTTCAATTAATCCTTCTTTAAATCCTTCTGTCGCTAAACCTAAAGCATCATGGCTCATAAGTTGTAAAACACCAACTTTAACAACGTCATCTTTTCCACCACAACCAATAAATGCTAATGAACATACAAATAATAATACAACTACAAGTAAACTTTTAATTTTTGTCATAAATAATTCCTCCTTCTAAATTAAAAAAGTGTTACTACTAGCAAGTAATAACACGAAAAATCAAAATTTATAATTCTTAGTTATTACTTACAATTTCTTTCAAATTGGTCATTAATAACTAAGTAATATTTTACTTCCTCAAGGCACTTGAAAAGGCCAAGAGATTATTCGTTACTAACGACACTCACTTGGAAGTAAAAAAAGTAATAAAATCGTGAGAATGATAAAATTGATTTCATAATTTCTTCTCCTTGTTCATATTACGTATACATTATAAATCTTTATAGTTAATAATTCAAGTTATTATTTAATGAAAACGCTCACATTTAATGTTTTTCTAAAAAAATGCTTAATATTAGACGTATTAAGCATAATTTTTATTTTATAATAGTTACATGGTTTTTTTATAATTATCGATATTTTGATCTATATTATAAGTAGGATCTCCTGGATTAATTCCGTTCATAACTTGCATAATATGATATGCATCTTTATGTAGTTTATCTATTGCATCATTGATTTTTAAATCTTTATTGGGAATTAGAGGTTCGCCTATATGTAAATCTGCACAAGGTTTTTTACTAAATAATCTTCTAATGCCTTTAGCTGGTCTAAAAGAAATAGACATCGGAATAACAGGTTTATTATGTCTTACAGCATATTTAAAAACTGCTTTCTTTAAAGGTCTAATATCTGGATAGTAAAACCACATTGATCCCTCAGGAAAGAAATGTAACCACTTGCCATCTTCAAGAACAGCATCTATTGCTTGTTTGAACTTAACCATTGCTCTAATGTTATCAGTTGGAATTGGAATGCCTCCTACCCATCTAATTAATGGTCCATTTGGTCCTTCAAAATTAATTTTCCAACCTGGATGATATTGCAAGTGAGGTCTAATGGCCTTCATAACACAAATATAGTCCCACATTAAAACGTGATTGCAAACAGTAATTGCACCATTTTTAAGTAATTTCTTATTCTTCTTTATGTTTTCACGACCATAGATTCTTAATCCATATCTTACCGTACAAACAAGAAAGACAAATAGATTAAGACAGATCCATAAAATCACACGCTTAAACTTATACCATAAACTTGTATCATAATATCGATAATTTTCATCAAAATGAGTGTCACGTAGATGTTTTACAGTAATCATATGTTCATCACTACGTTCAGGATATTTATATCCCAGATTTTCTTTATAATACATATATTTCTCCGTTATTTTAATTCCTTATAATACAAATAAAAATCTTCATTTACAACTTCATCCCAGCAGACAGTAACTAATCCTTTATTTACATAACCCCATTTTAAATATAAATTCAAGGCCTTAGTATTTTCTTTATTAACTAGAAATGCTATTTTCTTATATCCTTCTTTTCTTACAATTTCTTCAGCAAAATCAAATAATTTTTTTCCAATGCCTTTATTTCTCATAGATTCTTTAACCATAAATCTACTAAAACTCATTACATCATCATATCCATCGACATCTTGAAAATCAAATTCTACACAGATACTTCCAATAACTTCATCAATGTCTTCACATAAAACAACAAATCCATTATCATATGTATCTAAAAAATCATCATATAAAGGATAATATTCATCCCATAACAGATAAGTTTTCTTAACTTCTTTGCATAGGGAATATACTTTTGCAAGTTCTTCTTCTTTTGCTATTCTAATATTATAATTCATAGTCTATTGCAATACTACTTTCTCTTACAGCATGCATATGTTTCTTAACAACACTACAATGATATGGATCTTTTTGATATGCATCTAAATCTTCTTTTGTATCAAATAATGTTTCAAGAATTAAATCATAACTTCTTTCAGAATGTAAAAAGTCAATTCCTACTGCTAATCCTTTTAACATTGGAACATTTCCTTGCATTGAAAGTAATACTTCTTTAGCTTTCGCACAATTCTCATACGAATTATCTTTTAATTTAAAACAAACGATATGTTTAATCATAATTTTCTCCAATCTCTATATTTAATATAATTATATATTATCTATTTTTTAAATTTATTTTTTGCTTTTTTCTTTTCTTCTCTTATCGTTAATTATATCAAGAGCATTTTCATCAATTAATGTTATTCCTTCTTCTTTAGCAATATCGACCATTTGAGTTAAAGCAGCTTTTAAGAATACTCTAGGAATTTTAGTTAGTTTTGCACAAGCTTCTTCTGTAAACTTAACATTAGGATCAATTCTTTCTGCAGCATACATTACTGATTTAATATCCCCATTATTCTTAACTGGAATTTTTTCAGAAATAGGTTTCTTAAATTTTGAATACCAGAAGTTTGTACTATCACGATAACCATAATCAACAGGAACGCTTGGATAATTGTTTCTTGTAACTCCATTTATTATTGAATCATAGTATTTTTCTTTCATTAAGATTTTATCAACTTTTAAAATAAAGTGACAACCAAATTTAGAAGTAACACCATTAAAATTACGATATGGTCCCTCATAACCTTCTAAACATCCTGGTTTATCCAAATATGCATCTTCTAATGAGTCATCCCATGTACATTCAAATACTTGATATGATTCTTCAACAATCTTGGGTCTAGAAGAATCAATTGAACTATCCTTTAATGTAAACAGACAATTTTTCATTTTCTCTTCAGTAGTTTCTCCAGGGAAACCTAATCTAACTACTTCTTTAAAGTATTTTCTTTCATCTGTAATAAAGTTTAAAGCACATTTCTTAGTTCTTAAAATATTTTGAGCAGTATTACTACTATTTCTGCATTCTAATAACATTGCATAATAATCTTTCCCAGCAATATAATAAGGAAAACATAATGAATATGCACCTAAATTAGTTTGTCCACTTTCAGATACAGTACTAATTAAAATAGTAGGCATTGGGAAAAATGATGATGTTTGATAAAAATTATCAACTATTCTCATATCTTTAAAATTATTATTTTTAGCCATAAAAATACCTTTCTATATATTATAAAATATTATAAAACATTATAAAATAT
>CAZHQU010000117.1:0-6314 GCA_964534245.1 uncultured Coprobacillus sp. | reverse complement strand
TCTTTTCTTCAATTACAACTTCTTGTTTTTCTTCATAGATTGGTTTAATAACTAAGTCAGATACAACTTTTGAGAAATCTGTATCCCAACCTTTAAACTCATAACCTTCAATTTCAGGTGCATTAGGAGCTGTAGCAGCTTCGCCTTCTTTTACTTTTGAATTTGAAAGTTCATTTCCATCTTTATCTTTAAAGATTACAGTAAATACTTTTTCAGTTGGATTAACATCACTTGCTTTTTTAGAAACAATAACTGAAATAATTTTTTCTTCAACTTGTTCTTTATATGACATTGTGATAGTTAATTTAACTACAACGTCTTCTTCACCACGATTTACTTTTCCAGTATTACTTATTACTTCAGGTTTATCACTAGACCATTGAATAGTAATTTTACCTTCAGAAGTTGGGAATATTAAATCATTTTCAACTGTTGCTGGGATTGTTGCAGCAACTTCATCTAATTCTTTTGTTAAATCAATGCTTGTACATCCTACAGTCACTAAAATTACAAAAGCTATGATTAAATAAAATAATTTCTTTAAAATACTATTTTTCATACATAGTCCTCCATTATGGTTATATTATAACATTTTTTAAATATATTTTCAAGACTTATAATAAGACAAGAAAAAGCTTGGATATACCAAGCTTTAATTCCTAGATTATATACTATATTTATATAATTATTCTGCAAAATAAATTTCAATTGTAGCAATTCTTAATTGTCTACCAGAACAAGTAAATGTATATGAATTAGTTGCTTCATTTAATACTATTGTAGCAACAGTTCCACTAACTGATAATGTAGCACCTTCAAAAGTATCACCTGCTTGAATTTGATATTTTGTTTCACCCTTTGTTGTGATTACAATTTTAGCAATCTTTTCTGCATGTTCAATTACAACATCAGAATTTTTATAGAATCTTACAGGATTTGAATAATCAGCAACATTGTTTGTTGAAGCACCTTTATTATTAGTTACCTTAATTCCATTTTGTTCCCAAACTTGACATTCAGTACTGAATGAAGTTCTATTTGAAACATCAGCAAATGAAATTGTAGTTGATTCTCCTGTTGGTTCAGGATCAGGTTCTGGAGTAGTTCCATCAGTTGCTTTAACTTCTAATGCTAAGAAATTAAGATATGAATCATTTCCACTTGTACCAGTTACATAACCTACGATTTCAATTTCTTTACCTTCAAATGATTTTAATTCATCAGAGTTTGCTGGATATGTAATACTACCAGTAATTGTAGCTCCTTCAATTGCAACATTAAAATAATATCCAGATACAGTTAAATTACCTTTAACTTTTACATATTCAGGTTTAACAATTTCTATTCCGGCATATGCATCACAATCAGCTGCTGTTAATTCTTTAACTTGTCCATGATCAACTGTTACTGATTCAACTTTTTCATATGTTGAACCTTCTCCAAATTGTTTTGCTTTACCATAAACTGTAGTTGTTCCAGTAACTTTTACTTTATCACCAACTACTACATCTGCTGTCCAAGATCCACCATTATAAACAAGCATAATTCCAGTTTCATCTTTGATTAAGAAACTTCTTGCATTAACACCAACTACTACACCTGTAGCAGTAAAGTCACCATCTTCAGCCGCAATAATCTCTGCTAATGTTTTTTCTTCACTTGGATTAGGTTCTGGATCTGGATCTGGAGTAGTTCCATCTGTTGCTTTAACTTCTAATGCTAAGAAATTAAGATATGCATCTTTACTACTTGTACCAGTTACATAACCAACGATTTCAATTTCTTTACCATCTAACGCTTTAACTTCATCAGCGTTTGCTGGATAAGTAATACTACCAGTAATTGTTGCACCTTCAATTGCTACATTATAATATTTGTTATCAGATACAGATAAAGTACCTTTAACTTTTACATATTCAGGAGTAATAGTTTCTAATCCAGCATATGCATCACAATCAGCAGCTGTTAATTCTTTAACTTGTCCATGATCCACAGTTTCAGTTCCAACTTTTTCATATGAAGAACCTTGACCAAATTGTACTGCTTTTCCATATACAGTTGATGTACCAGATATTTTTACTTTATCTCCAACTTTTACATCAGCTTGCCAAGAATAACCATTGTATACTAACATAATACCAGTTCCATCACTAATTAAGAAACTTTGTGCATTTACACCAACAACAACACCTGTAGTTTCATATGCGCCATTTTCAGCTGCAATGATTTCGCCAATTGTTTTTCCAGTTGGCTCTGGTTTAGGTTCTACTTCTCCACTTTCATCAACTGTATAACTTACAACCATTAATTGTAAATATCTACCAGGACCAGTTACGCCTGTTAAATATGCTAAAACTTCAGCTTTTTTTCCATCTTGTGCAGTTAATTCATCAGCATTAACTGGATAAACTAAACTACCAACTGCTTTTGAAGTACCATCAATATTTAAGTTGAAATAGTTACCGCTAATAGCAATTGTACCATTTACTTTAACATATTCAGGAGTAAAAGTAGCAGTATTAACGTCTGCATGTGTATTTACTAGTGTATCTAATTCAGTTGCAGTATATTCTTTTGGTTCGACTGCAACTACTTCTTCAGATGCAATAACACTATATGTAGCATTTTTGAATTGTTTTGCTGCACCATAAACAGTAGTTTCACCAGTTAATAATACTATATCACCAACATTAACATCTTGAGCAAATGTATTACCATGGAATGACATAACCATACCAGTTTCATCTTTAATTAAGAAACTTTGAGCATTTGCTGCAACAACTGTACCAGCAACTTCATAAGTACCAATTTCACCATCAAGAGCTTCTTTAATAGTATTTTTAGCTAAAACAACATCACCAACACCTTTAACTGTTAATTCAATTTCTAGTGTTTCAGTTTCATCTTGATATGTCATAAGAGCAGATAATGTAACTTTAACATCATCTTTAGCACGTTTAACTTCACCAGAATTTGTAATAACATCTGGATTTGAAGATGTCCATTCAAATGTTAAACTACCAACTTTTGTAGGTAATTGAATATTACTTTCTACAGCAGCAGTATCAACATCTTTAAATACTAAATCAAATCTTGATTGGAAATCATAACTATTTCCACAACCAACTAAAGCAACAATCATAAAGAATGCTACTAACAACGATAATAGTTTTTTCATAATTAGTCTCCTTTTTAATTATTTATTTTATTATATAAATTACTGTATCCATATATCATATTTATATATCATATCTATATATAAATATTTTAGTCTTGTTTAATTTCATCTAAAGTCGAATAAGTTGATTTACATTCTGGATATCTATCACATGCATAGAATAGTTTTCCTTTACTTCTTCCACGTTTACTTGTTCTTTCAACAATATGTCCTTCTTTACAGTTTGGACAAATAATACCAGTATCTTTCACAACCTCAGGTTCTTTCTTCTTAATGAAATGACATTTCGGATATGCTGAACATGCTATAAATGGTCCGAATCTACCGTTTCTTTTTACTAGTGGTGTACCACATTCAGGACATAACTCTTCAAGTAAAACAGGATAGATTTTTTCCATTTTCTCATCTGCATTTTTTACAAGTGGAATAAAATCATTAAAGAATTTTTCGATTTCAGAACTCCAATTTATACTTCCTTCCGCAATCTTATCTAGATTTTCTTCCATATCAGCTGTATATTTTACATTAATGATTTGTTTGAAGAATTCTTCTAACTTATCACTTGTAAGAATTCCTTGTTCTGTTGGAACTAAGGCTTTACTTTGTATTTTTATATAAAGTCTAGCTTTTAACGTTTCTACAGTTTGAGCATATGTTGATGGTCGTCCAATTCCTAATTCTTTCATTTTATTAATGATTCTACCTTCAGAATATCTTGTTGGTGGGTTAGTGAATTTTTGTTCTGAAGCTATTACTGCTTTTTGAAGTTCTTCACCAACTTCCATATCAGGTAATGTTTTTGAATTTTCATCATCTGGATCTTGGTAAATTTTTAAATAACCATCGAACTTAATCTTTTCACCATTAGCCTCAAAGATATATCCATTATTATCAATTTTAATCTTTTCATCTTCTATGATTGCTGGAGACATCATAGTCGCTAAGGCTTTTGTATAAATCAAATTATAAAGTTTATATTCATCATTTGATAAATATTGTTTAATGGAATCCGGAGTATAAGAAAGCTTAGATGGTCTAATTGCCTCATGAGCATCTTGAACATTTTTCTCTTTCTTTTGGGAATTATCTAAATAACCTTTATAATATTCTTTTCCATATTCTTTTTCAATTAATTCTTTTGCACTAGTAATAAACTCGGCTGAAAGTCTAGTGGAGTCAGTTCTCATGTATGTAATTAAACCTACACGGTCACCACCTAAATCAACACCTTCATATAAGGCTTGTGCAACAACCATTGTTTTTTTTGCATTAAATCCTAACTTGCTGTAAGATTCTTGTAATAAAGATGATGTTGTAAATGGAGGTTTAGGTGATTTTTGTCTATCTTTATTAATAATATCAGACACTAAGTATTTACTAGTCAATCCATTTAAAACATTATTTGCTTCGACACTATTTGTTAGTTTGATCTTTTCACCATTATAGCTCATTAGCTTAGCTCTGATTTTTCTATTCTTCTTAGTAAAATCTAAGAAAATATCCCAGAACTCCTCAGGTACAAATTGTTGGATTTCTCTTTCTCTATCAACAATAAGTTTTAATACAACACTTTGAACACGTCCTGCAGATTTAGAGCCAATTTTTCTTTGTAATAATTTAGATAAACTAAATCCTATCATTCTGTCTAAAATTCTACGCGACTCTTGAGAACGTACTAAATCTTTATCAATTTCTCTTCCGTTTTCTAAACTTTTTAGAATAGCAGTTTTAGTTACCTCATTAAAAACTATACGCTCATAAGGTTTATTAGCTAAACCTAATACTTCATATAAATGCCAACTTATAGCTTCCCCTTCACGGTCCGGGTCGGTTGCAAGGTATACATAATCAGCACCTTTAACTAGACTTTTTAACTCTCTAATTACAGGAAGCTTATCTTGCAATAATTTATACATTGGTTTAAAATTATCTTCAATGTCAACACCAAAGCCACCATATCCTCTTGTATTCAAGTCTCGAATATGTCCCTTGCTAGATGCAACTACATAATCACTACCCAAATACTTTTCAATGGTTTTTGATTTTGCTGGACTTTCTACAATTACTAATTTTTTACTCATACACACGTTCCTTTATCTAAAAGTAATTATCTTTTCTTTAAAAGTTTATATCCGCACTGATAATTATATCATTTTTAAAAGTAGTATTCAAGGTAAAGTTAATTGTAAATTCTACCACAACTACTATATACGTTAGTTATTATTCATTAACTACAGCCAATAGAACTAAATCTTCATCATAAATATTTTTGATAGAATGATTTCTTCCTCGTTTACATAAAGAAATCATACCTTCAGTAAACGCTGACTCAACACCATCAACAATAATTACACCTTTATTCTTTAAACAATAAATAACTTCTTCATCTATTTCATGCGTATGAATACCAATACTTGATCCTTTTGGAATAGTAATAGTTGCATACATTTTCATATTAGAAAGTGTAGGATTAACTTTCTTTAAATATACTTTTCCAACTCCTCCACGTAGTCCAACAACTTCTGTTACTTCTACATCTTTTATATTAATAATCATTTATATACCTCATCTATTAAAATATTAATTATTTGCATCTACTGCATAATAATATGTCTCTACATTATTTAAACTACTATCATTAGTATTATCATGTTTATTTATAATAAAATATAACTTATCAATAGTATAAGCTTTGTCTAGTAATTCATCAGAAACAGTAACGTATTTACCATTACTAATATTGTAATGATATAAACCTAAATAAGGATATATATCACTTCCACATTTGATAAAACATTGAATGTCTAGATGTCCAACAAAGTCATCAATATTTGGATAAATATTTAATTTATATCTATTGTATTTTTCATTATCATTGCTTGTTTTAATGAATACAAATTCAAATTTTTCATCTACATTTTTGAAATCAGCACTTGAATCAAATTTGATTATTTCTTCTTTAAACTTTAATTCTTTTTCATATAAAACATCTTTATCATTTTCATCTTTCATATTGAAACTGTACTCAGATAAAAAGTTAAAATAATCAATTGAACTTTTTAAATTATAATATGGCATAAAGTTTTGTCCATAGTTTCTTTTAGCACCATCTATTTTATCAAAGTCATGATAATGT
>CAZHQU010000116.1:0-6347 GCA_964534245.1 uncultured Coprobacillus sp. | reverse complement strand
CGTGCGCCCAAATTTTCTAAAAAAATAGAACTAAGTATAAAATCATTATAACAATCAATGATAGTATACTTAGTTTTTTTATTTGAACTAAAAAAAACAAGTCTAAAATTGACTTGCTTTCTTAACTTGATGACATTGGCGTTAGCCTCTTTTTATTATTTATCTTTCTTTGGAGCAATAATTAAAACTCTATTTGGTGTTTCACCTTCAGAATATGTTTCAACATCTTTCCAACTTGAAAGTTTATTATGAATAATCTTTCTTTCGTAAGAATTTAAATCAGTAATTGTAATAGATTTTTTTGTCTTAGATACTTGTTTTCCCCATTCAATCGCCATATGTTCTAAATTCTTTTCTCTTTTCTTTTTATAGCCGCCAACGTCTACAAGTACGATTTTCTTATCATCTTCATCATAATATCTATTAACAATTGTACTAACTAGTGTTTGTAAAGCGATTAAATTTCTAGAATTATGTCCAATTAAATATCCATTAAAATCATTTGCGTCAACATTAAATTCTACGTTGTTACCTCTAACTTTTTTCTCAATAAAACCTTGAACACCATTAAAATCTAAGATTTGTTGGATATATTTTTTTCCTTTTTCAATTCCATCTACACCGATTTCGGCTTCTACTTCTAATTTTGCTCCGATTCCTAAGAATCCTTTTGATTCTCTAACGATTTCAAATTTTATATCATCTAAAGGTAAATCGAAATCTTCAATAGCTAATTTATAAGCTTCTTCTAATGTTTTTACATCATAAGTTCTTTTCATTGTTTTTCCCCTTATATTAATATAGTTTATTTTGATTATATTTTTTACGAAGTATTTCTAACTTCTTCGCACTACTCTTCTGACTAATGAAACTTTGGAAAGCTGTAAAAATATTACCAACAAACCAATACCAACCTAAAGCTGCAGTATTAGTTACAATAAATACTGCCATCATAATAGGCATACCATATAACATAACTTTCATCATCATTTCAGTTTGTTTTTGAGCATCATTCGGTTCTTTCTTACGATAATCCGGAACTCCACTTTCCATTTCGTCTTTTTGCTTTTTGTTTCTTCTTTGAGATAATAATTGTTGAGCTAATTGTGTTGCGGCAACTAGTACTGCTAAAATATAAATACCTATTCTTTGCCAATTCCATTCTTCACCTGCACCTTCTAATAAGTTTAGACCTAAGAATGTAGTCTTTAATTGATCGGCATTATATAATACTTTTGTAATAGCTACTTTATCTTCGCCAGAAGTGAAGACATTACCAACTTGTTCTAAATACGATTGAGAAGAAACAGGAATTCTTCTTAATGTTTCATAGAATGCTAAGAATATTGGCATTTGGATAAATGGCATAAAACATCCAGAAAATGAAATTTTATACTTTTTGTACAAATTCATCATTTCCATGCTCTTTCTTTGTTGACTCTCTTTATCGTTCTTACCAGCATATTTTTCTTCAATCTTTCTTTGTTCAGGAGCTAATAAATTCATTTTTAAAGTCATATCATTAGACTTACCATAAATTGGCCATGCTGCACTTCTAACTACAATAGTTACAATTAAAATCATTAGCGCATAATTATAATTTACAATTTTACCCACCATAAACATTAACCAAGCCATTGGATATACTAAGAAGTCCCAACTTCCACCAATTCCATAAGCTTCAGATGCGATAGGTAATAATGTAGTATTTCCAGCAGCATCAACAAATTGTTTTGTTGCGCATCCTGTTACAAATAGTAATACTAATACTATAGCCACTATTAAATACTTATTTTTTTCACTTTTCATTTTTTCACCTTAATTCTTTTTATTAATTTAATTATTTCAACCTCTTTTTCTAAATATGTTAAATTTAAAGAGTTCTTTTTTACAACAATTAACATATTTACAAAAGGAATTTGATCCATGTTTTTTCTGATTATTTCTTTTATAACTCTTTTATTATAATTTCTTACAACAGCTTTACCTAATTTCTTAGATACTGAAACAACAATTTGTAACGATTCACTTTTTCTATAATATATAGCATAATAAGTGTTTCCTACACTTTGTTTAAACTTTACAAGAGAATCTATGTCATGGTTTTTCTTTAATATGTATTGTTTATTCATTTTTATCAACAAAAAATACCACTATTTGAATGTGACAAATAGTGGTCTGAGTTTTTTGTGTTATGCAGATAAAACTTTTCTACCCTTTTGACGTCTACGAGCTATAACATTTCTTCCATTTGGAGTAGACATACGAGCACGAAAACCATGAGTTTTACTATGTTTACGTTTGTTTGGTTGATATGTTCTTTTCATTAGAGCACCTCCTATTTAAAACCATGCTAGATAATTATACAACATTTTATTATGTTTGTCAAGTTTTTTTATTTTTTTATGCTTCGACTATTTTTTTACTGTATAAAACTAATTCTTTAGCTTCATTATTTTCTTCGTATTTTAATACACCTTTACCAACTAAATACTTAACATTAAAGTCTGATGGAATTGCTGTTGATCTACTATATTGATATTTTACCTTTGTAGAAATATTATAATAACCTACCATTGGGAAAACATCTCCATCTTCGTCAATTGCAAATAATTGATAATCAAATACATATTTCGTTAAGTTTGCAATCTTTAAAGTTAAAGTAGCGTATATCTTTTTAGTTGTATTATCTGTAGTACCTAATTCTTGATATGTAGTGTATGTTGAGAAAAAGTCAGGATATTCGCTAAAGTTATTAACATTATTTTCTTCATCTTCTAAATTAACAGCTTCTAGATCGGCGTCAGTTAATTCTAACATATCTTTTTTATATTCAATTGTTTTAACTTCTTCTGCTCCATCATTAGAAGTGTATTTATACATAAATTCACCGTATATAGATTTATAATCACATTTACTTCCAGATTTAGTGCTTGTAAATTGGTGAGTTCTTACAGAAGCGTTAGGTAATGAATCATCATCATAATGTTCTGATAAATATTCATAATCACCATCTTCAAGAACACCTATATAATTACATCTTATATCACTAGCAGTGAAATTTCTATTTTCCTTTTCTGAATATCCAAATGATAATATAACTCTATTAGTTTTAACTAATGATTCTTCTTTAGTATCAGTATCTTCTACATTGTTATATGCAGAAATTATAATTATACCTGGATTAACTTCTTCTGAATAAGATAATTCTTCATAGTCAGGTAAATACATATATTTTTTATTTGAAAACATTAGTATACATGCTATAAATACTACAATAGCACTCATTACTGCAATAAAGAACAAAGTTGTACTATTTCTCTTTTCAGCAAAATATAATAAACCAGAATTGTTTTTCTTCTCACTCGCATTATTAACTATATTATTTTTATTATCTTTTTTAGCCATTTTAGAAATATCTCCTTATAAAATTTCATAACATTAATATTTTATCATAAAATTGCTTTTTTTGCAACGTGTTTTTTCATTTTACCAATATATCCCTTTCTGTATGTATATACATACTTTTTTTGAGAGCGCTCTTTCTATATTATATATATGTAAAATGATTGTTTTTTTTGAGTTTTCCACTTATCAACACTGTTTATAAGATGTTGATAGTTATAAAAAGTTATTAACAATGTTTATATGTTGATAATTATTTTTAATTAACTATTTATATTTTTGTCATTTTGTGGTATTATTAATATAAGGTGGTGGACAATATGAATACCTATCAAAAATTATGGGATGATATTTTAGAACTCATGAAGGAGAAAATTGGAGAAAACTCTTTTAATGAGGTTTTTAAAGATTGTAAGAAAGTTCTTAAATTTGAAAATAACTATCTTACTGTAATAGTTCCTGATGCTGTGATTAAATTTCGACTAGAAGCGTTCTATAGTCAAAAATTAAAAGATACTGCATTGTTGCTAACAGACCAAAAAATCGGTTTTAAATTTATAAGACAAGCCGATATTAAAGAGGAACCTGAAAATAAATTAACTTCTCCAGATGATTTTAAACCTATTGGTCGTACTTTATCCAACTTATACCGATTTGATAACTTCGAAGTTGGGGCTAGTAATCGCTACGCTTTCGTTACATCTATGAAAGTTGCAGAAAATGGCGTTACATACGCAAATCCTTTATATATTTTCGGCGATGTTGGTCTTGGGAAGACACATTTAATGACTTCTATTGGTAATTTTATGCTTGATAACGATATAAATAAGAATGTCGTTTATACAAGTAGTCAAAAATTTGCTGAAGATTACTTCTTAGCTACAAATACGAGAAATAGCAAAGAAAAAATTATTGCTTTTTATAACAAATACAATCAAGCAGATATCCTTTTAGTTGACGATATTCAATTTTTAGAGGGGAAAACAGGCTCTCAAGAAGAATTTTTTAAAGTTTTCGAGCACTTATATACTTCTCAAAAACAAATTGTAATCACTTCTGACAGACCAGCAAGTAGTTTAAAAAACATAATGGATCGTTTAAAATCTCGTTTTACTATGGGGATTTGTGTTGATATCAAACAACCAGACAAAGAATTATTAATAAATATTCTAAAAAATAAACTAAAATTCTTGATTAATGATACTAATGACGTTAGCATTGAAGTTTTAGAGATTCTTGCTGACTGTTTTCCTAAAAACATTCGTGAGTTAGAAGGGGCTCTACGTACATTTATTAATTATTGTACATGCATGAACGTTCCTTTCACAAAAGAAAATCTATTTTTATCCTTAGAATCAATAATTCCTAAAAATGTACAGAATATTGACAATAATAAACAGATAATTACTCAAACAAAAGAGTTTATTTGTTCTTATTTTAAAGTTTCTGAATCAGATTTAGACTCATCGTCTAGAAAACAACAAGTAGCATACGCTAGACAAATGCTGATGTACGTATTAAGAAATCATTTTAATCTGCAATTACAAGTTATTGGAGATAATTTACAAAGAGATCACGCTACAGTAGCTCATGGAGTAGATAAAGTTGCTGGAATGATCAAATCTAACGAGTTAATAAAGAAAGATTACGACTATATTGTTAAAAATTTAACAAAAAAATAGTTATCCACTTATCCACATTGACTAATAATAATAAATATATATTAATAAAATAAATAATAAGGAGAAAATTTATGAAATTTACAATCCGAAAAGATACATTATTATCAAATTTAAATAATGTATCTAAAGCTTTATCATCTAAAATCCAAATGCCAGGATTAACAGGTATTTTATTCTCAGTAAAAGAAGAAGCAATCAAATTAACAACAAGTAATAATGATATATCTATTCAAGTTGAAATAAAAAAAGACTATAATGTATTTGAAGAAGGCGATTTTATTGTACAAGGTAAATATTTAATTGAAATTGTTAAAAAATTAAACTCAAGTGAAATAGAATTTGCATCTTTTGAAGAAAATTCTATTCAAATATTCACTGGGAAAAGTGTTTTTAACTTAAATGCATTACAATTAGATAGTTTTCCTAAGATTTCTTTTGATGATTCTAACATTAAATTTGATATTGATGCTATCAATTTAAAACAAATAATAAGAAAAACATCTTTTGCTATATCTCCTAATGAATCAAGAGTAGTTTTAACAGGTGTATCTTTATCAACAAAAGGCCAAAAACTTGAATTTGTAGCTACAGATAGTTTTAGATTAGCAAGAAAACAAATCATATTCGAAACAGAATTACCTGAAATTAGAATTATAATTCCTGGTAGAAGTTTAGATGAGTTAAATAAAATACTTGAAGAAGGCGAAGGAAACATTGAAATACATTGTAATTCGTCAAAAATACTATTCAAATATCAAAATATATTATTCCAATCTAGATTAATAAACGGAGTATTCCCTAATACAGAATCTTTAATCCCAGAAAAATACGTTCTATCAGTTAAATTTAATAAAGAAGAATTAATTTCTTCTATAGATCGTGTTTCAATCTTTGTAAATAATGAAATATCTAATGTAATCAAGATGTTTATAAATTCAGATAAAGTTGAATTTACTTCTAGTTCAAATGAAATTGGTGGAGCTAAAGAAGAAATAACACCATTAGATATAACTTCTAACACTAATTTTGAAGTTTCTATAAGTTCTAAATACTTCTTAGATGCATTAAGAACATTTGATTCAAAAGATGTAGTTATTAATTTTACAGGTGAAGTTAAACCTTTAACTATCGTAGGTGAATATGATAGAAATTTAATCCAATTAATATTACCGTTAAGATCATAAGAGAGTGTAAAACTCTCTTTTATTTATATGTATATACATAATTACATAAATTTAACAATAGACATAGGGTTATAAA
>CAZHQU010000115.1:0-6386 GCA_964534245.1 uncultured Coprobacillus sp. | reverse complement strand
CCTTTTTTAATTGCTTTTTCAATAGCATATTTATTACATCCAGTTGTTAGGTTTTTAAATAAATATTTGAAGAAAAGAAGTTATGCTGTGATAATAACATTATTGATCTTTATATTAATAATATATTTTATCTTTTCAATGATAATTCCATTCTTTGTGAAGGAAGTTAAATCATTTACTGATAATTATGATTTTATCATAAACTCACTTGAAGATAAGTTAAATGCTTTTGGAGATAAATTTGATTTTCTACCTGAAGATTATAGACCGAACTTTGATAATATAATGGATATGATTACTGATTATTTTTCTTCAATACAAATTGTTCCTCAAAAAATAGTTTCAAAGTTATTTGATTATGTAAGTATTATAATAGTAATTCCAATGACACTTATATATTTTCTATTTGATTATGAAAAGTTATTAAATTATATTAAGAGTAAGTTAATTGAAAAGGATATGGTAAAGTTTAAAGATTATTTAAGTGAACTTAATCTTTCTATATCAAAATTTGTAAAGACAACACTTTTAATTATGTTTATTATTATGACTTTATCTACAGTTGCTTTATGGATATGTGGACTTGATTATCCGCTTTTGTTTGGTTTTATCATTGCTATAACAAATGTTATTCCGTATTTTGGACCCTATATAGGAGGAGCATTTCCTGTTTTATATGCTTTAATTGATTCTTCTAGTTTAGCTTTAATTGTATTAGTTGTGATTGTTGGAATACAGTTATTAGAATCAGATGTAATATCTCCATATTTACATAGTAAAAATAATGAACTTCATCCAATTTTAGTTATTTTTGGAGTAGTTCTATTTGGAAAGTTATTTGGAGTGATTGGAATGATATTAGCGGTTCCACTATTAAGTTTTGTTAGAATAACATTAAAACATTATCCTATAAGATTAAGTCATAAAACATAAAAATATATAATTACAATTTATCTTTATTTTTAATCTCAAATTTGGTATAATTAATATCGATTTGAGGTTTTATTTATGGAAAATAATATAATTAAAGGTACTTGTACAGATTTAACACATGAAGGATTAGGTATTGTAAAGGTTGATAATAAACCATATTTTATTTTTGATATTCTACCTGGCGAAAGTGGTAAGTTTGAAATAACTAAAGAAAATAAAAATTTAGGTTATGCTAAAGTTGTTTCTAGAAATAATGATTCTAAAAATAGAATTGTTCCAATTTGTAAAGAATTTGGTAAATGTGGTGGCTGTGATTTCTTTAATATAGATTATGACTATGAAGCATCTTATAAACTTAAGATGATTAATGAAACATTCAAAAGAATAGGTCATTTAGATTTTCAAATCAAAAATATCATTAAAGCTGAAAAAACAACTAATTATCGCAATAAAGTACAAATTCCATATAAACGATTTAATAATAAAGTATCATGTGGGTTCTATAAAAAGAAGAGCCATGATGTTATAGAAATAAACAAATGCTACTTACAAACAGATTTAACAACTGATATTGCTATATTTGTTAAAAATGTAATGAATGATTTAAAGATCTCAGCATATGATGAAGTTAAACATAATGGATGTATGAGACATTTATTAATTAGAAATACTTGCAATAATGATTATATGGTAGTATTTATTGTTAATGATTATCAAATGAAGAATGTTAAAGAATTAGCTAATCGTGTTAAAGATCGTTATAAAGAAGTTAAAAGTATAATTCTAAATATCAATAATGAAAAGAGTAATGTTATATTAGGTAGAGAACATAAGTGTTTATTTGGTAGTGATTATTTAGTAGAAAACATTTTAGGACTTGATTTTAAGATGTCACATAAAGCTTTTTTCCAAATTAATCATGATCAAACTGAAAAGTTATATGCAAAAGCTATTGAACTTGCTAATATTACAAAAGATGATATTGTATTAGACTGCTACTGTGGTGTAGGAACAATTAGTTTACTATGTGCAAAACATGCAAAAAAGGTATATGGTATTGAAATAGTAAAAGAGGCTATTGATGATGCCAAAGAAAATGCATTAATAAATAAAATTGATAATGCTGAATTTATTTGTGCTCCAGCAGAAGAAAAGATAAATGACTTAGTTGGTGAAATCGACGTATTAGTTGTAGACCCACCAAGAAAAGGTTTAGACAAGTCATTAGTTGGTACATTACTTAATTCTAATATAAAAAGAATTGTTTATGTTTCATGTGATGTTGCTACAATGTCTCGTGATTTAAGTTTATTAAGTGAAAAATATGACCTTAAAGAAGGATATGGAGTAGATTTATTCCCACGTACAGCTAATGTAGAGACAGTAGTCTTATTACAAAGAAAATAAAATTATAATATATATTATAGGAGAAATAAATTATGAAGTATAGAGTTATTGGTTGGACATATTATGATAGTTTTGATATTCAATTATCAAATAAACAAATAGGTTTTGCTGAAAGAAATGCAATTATTGATGAAATAAAAAAACATAAATACTTATTCTCTGGATGGCATCACCAAGAAAGTTGGGAAAACTGTGTGCCTATTTTAAACGATGGAAAAGCTAGATTATTCTCTCAACGTGGATGGGGAGGAGTTATGGCTGAGGCATATGGACATATGAATGATATGGATTATGCAGGATATACCTTTCACCAATCTATTGATGATTCTTATCTTTCTTTTCCAGAAGATGAATATGATATGGCGGACTTTGTACCTGAATATTTAGAAAATGAAAGTTTTGATGTGGAAGTAAATGAAGGATTATTTGAAATAGCTTCTAAGAAAAACCCATTCTATTTAGATGATTTAGATAGTTTAAGATTTATTGATGAAAATGATACAATTACTTTACATTGTAATGGTAAAGAACTTACTTTTTTAGTTAAAGATATATCAAGAGATAAAAAGGAATTAAAGTTTAAAAAACACGAACTAATAAGTACAAAATATAAAGTGATTGTGACTCATAAACCTATGTATGGTAAAATGTTAAAACGTAAACCAATATATACTTTATATGATGAAGCTTGTGAATTATTTAATGGTTGTTGCAAAGATTATGATTTTAGTACACTTGTTGAACTATTAAATGATTATGATTTGAGTTCTTTAACTAAAGAATCAAAATCAGAGAAAATCATTAATACGCTTAAGCAATTTGTAAAAGAGTATAGTGAATATAACTTTGATGAAAGTATAATGGCGAGATTATTAAGATATGTTGGTGATTTCGAATTATTTGAGGAAATCGCAAATAAATGCACAGAATACTCACCAAGCTTATTTATCACGTTTATAAATTTCTCATTGAAAGAAGGTTTTAATGTTGATAAATATATTAAGAAAGCTATTAAATTATCAAAGAATTCATCTGAATATATTTTAGATATATTATTAAGAGCTATAGATTTAGAACCTGAAAATAATACTTATCGTAAGAAATATTATAAAACTCAGTCATACTTTTCTAATAACATAGGATTTATATTAATGGTTGGGGGAGGATTAATTTCTAATTTAAAAAAAGATGATTTGAAATTCGTTGAATTAAACGATTTTAGTAAGGTTAATTCTGAAACAATATTTGAAATTGCTCAAATGTTATCATATCCATTAGATCTAAGTAATGATAGTAGATATCAATACCGCGCACCTAGTTATTATAAATATGAAAATAATTGTGTCCAAGAAGGTTTTGGAAAATATAGAGAATATTTAAATGGACAATTTGACTTTAATAATAGATATAGTGAACTACTTACAATAGGCATAGATAAAAGATGTAAAAGCATGGAACAATATTTAGACGGCTTTGGCAATGCTGCCGCATATATTTATGCATTAGATGCACTAACATGCTTTCAGTATGATTTGAGAAGTTATGCTAAAGAAAAATATAAAAACATTTATCCAAAGTTAATTGAAGAACTCGATGATATATATAAATAAAATAGGCTCTATAAAATATTAACACTAAATAGACTATAACTATTTAGTGTTTTTTCTTTTAATTTTATTAGGTTTGTTATATAATATATATAGATAAAACAAAATGTTTTAGGAGTTTATAGTTATGATTTTCTTTTATAATAACGGATTAGATTTTTATAATGATAATAAAAACTTAATTGAACATAATATTATTAGAACCATTTTCTTTAAAGTTAATAGTTTAAATATGCAGTCTATTGATTTAAAGAACTATTGTATTAAAGTTAAGGATAAAGACAATGAATTAATTGCTTTGAGTAAAGAACCTTATAATTTGCTTTTATTTGGTGATTCGTCTTTAATTAGTGAGCTAACAAATTTTATGTTTTATTCTAATTTAAAGTTTAAGGGTTTGCAATGTTCTAAAGAACTTTATGATAAATTTACATTAGAATATACAAAACTATCAAATGGTGAGTTTAAGGTAAATATTGATATGAATTTGTTAACATGTAATATAAAAGATAATAATGAGTATCAAGATGTTAATAATGCAAATATCGATAATTTTGAAGAAATATGTTCATTATGTAAAGCTTTTTATAATGAAGCCCTTCCTGATGAAGAATGTAATATATTAAGTGTAAAAAATAGAATTAATGATTTTAGATTTGTTAAAGTGGGCAATAAAATTGTATCGATTGCTTGTAAGTCTAGAGAAGAAAAGAATAATTGTGCTATAACTTATGTTTATACATTGCCAGAACATAGAGGAAATGGATATGCTAGAAAAATTGTTAGTTCATTAAGAAATGAAATAATTAATAGTAAAAAAATTGCTTATTTAAATGTAGATAATAATAATCCTATTTCCTCACATATATATTATTCAATAGGATTTAAAAAGCTAGAAAATACTATTAATTCTAAATATATAGAAGGTAATATTAAAAGATGTGTATTTGCTGGAGGGTGTTTCTGGTGCTTAGCTAATTCATTTTATAATTTAGAAGGAGTTATAAAAGTTATTAGCGGCTATTCTGGAGGCGACACAGTTATGCCTACATATAAAAATGTTAAATCAGGAATAACTGGTCATAAAGAATCAATATTAATTGTTTATGATAGTAATAAGATAAGTTATGAAAAGTTATTAAAAACATATTTTGAAAGCATAGATCCATTTGATGACAATGGTCAATTTATTGACAGAGGAAGTAGTTATCAAACTGCAGTGTTTACTGATGATCCTCAATATATGGATTTGTTTAAAAATAATAAAACTTCGATTGAGAAAAAGTATAATAAAGAGGTTAAAGTGTTACTATTAAATGAATCAATATTTTATGCAGCTGAAGAAGAACATCAAGAGTTTTCGTTAAAAAATGTTGAGGCTTTTGAAAAAGAAGAAGAAGTATCAGGCAGAAAAGACTATAAAAATATTAAAATAGAATAGGAGTAAATATGAAAGTAAAAGAAGCTATTTTTAAGAGAAGAAGTGTAAGAAAATTTAAAGATACAAAAGTATCAGATGAGCAAATTCAAACATTATTAGAATGTGCAATGGCTGCACCTAGTGCGTGTAACAAAAAACCTTGGGCTTTTTATGTTGTAACTAATGAAGATAAACTAGAAGAATTAAGAAAGTCTTCTAGATATACAGGTTATAAATCACCACTTAATATTATTGTATGTGGAGATAAAGCGAAAGCATTGTCTGACAAACCAAATGATTTTTGGATTCAAGATGCTTCAAGTGCTATTGAAAACATACTAGTTGAGGCTGTAGAACTTGGATTAGGAACTTGTTGGTGCGGAATTTTTCCTATGGAAATCCCAGAGAAAAAAGTGAGAGAAATATTAGAAATGCCTGAAAATATTACTCCGTTAGGATTGATACATATAGGTTATCCTGATGAAGAAAAAGAAGCAAGAACACAATTTGATGAAACTTGTGTTAAATATTTAAAGTAATGTAATCAATTATGAAAAAAACATATTAATACTTTTATTGCTTTTATGTTTGTTTTTTATTGGATGTTCTGATTCATCTTCAGAATTACCTGAGATAAGTAAAGATGAGATATGTTGTAAATGTTTAAAACCAAGTTTTAAATTATCTTTTAATGAAGAATATCATCCAACTTCTGCATTATCTGCTGATGTTTACAGTAATCTAAGATCTTATTTGTTCAATGAAGATGGAACTGGTGTATATACAATTTATAGTAAAGAGAATAATAAAGTAGAAAAAAGACTGGAGAATTTATTTAGACATATGTTGGTGTAGATAAAATATCTTTATTATCTTTAGATATTAAGTTTGCAATGTCATTTACATTTGATGAAAAATCTTTAATTCCGAGTTCAAATGGTGATAATATTTTATTTTCCGAATCATATTTAAGAAAAAATGACTTTGGTGATAAAATAGATAGTTTAAATAATTAATTG
>CAZHQU010000114.1:0-6405 GCA_964534245.1 uncultured Coprobacillus sp. | reverse complement strand
TATGGATACTCTAATTCAAGACTAGATTATGAATGGTATTCAAGTAATGAAGATATATTAAAAGTTACACAATATGGAACAGTGCTAGGAAAAAGTGTTGGTACAGCTAAAATAATTGGAGTAAATATAAATAATCCAGAAATAATATTTATTAAAGAGTTTACTGTAATAGATAATACTAATCAATTAACACATACTATTGAAATAGAACAAACTTACTCTTTAAGCTCAAATGAAGAATTATATATAAATTTAACTTCAAATAATTGTCCGTACCCAATGATACAATATTATAATTTTGAAATCATTGAAGGATCAAGCAACATTACAATAAATTCATTTGGAAAAGTTACAGTGAATACTTGTGAAAGCATTGTTATTTTAGGAACATATACACTAAATGAAAATTATCGCATTAAAATAACTATAAATGTTGTTGCATGATTTAATTAGGAGAAATTAAATATGAAATCAGCAGAAAAAAATAGAGATTTACATAAAACAATATTGTCTTTTTATAATGATTATAATGGTTATTTGCTTGTTTGGATGTAATAACTCTAAAAGATTAGATTATAACTTAGTTTATTATGAAGAAGATGAATTTGGAGTGAGTGATGAAGGTCATGGATATCCAGATAAAGTAATTACATCATATAGTCAATTAATAAAGGATTGCGATGAATATAATAATGGAGCGTTTGATAAAAACAGCTCTAGATATAGTAGTTTGAAATCACAAGAGATAAGAAAACATGATGAAAATTATTTAAGAATAATGATTTATTAATTATTAGTTTTGTAACAGGTAAACGTGAAGAAGTAAAAATAAAGAATATAAAGTTTGGTGGAGAAACATTAGAGGTTAATTTGAGAGATAGAACACCATTTTCTTTTGATTCTATTAGCACATTAGAACCAAGTTATAGAATGATGATAGTTGAAATAGAAAAACTAAATATAGTTAAAGATAATATTACAGTAGTAATTAATCTATTATAAATTATAACAAAAAGGAGCATTCAATTGAGTGCTCCTTTAATTCGTTTATTCAACTTTTATTGTTTTTGCCCATTCAAAGATTTGATCTTTGTAATCATCAAATGTATCTTTTGTTGTACCAAAGTTCATACAATAGTATTTGCCACTTTCACCTTTCATGCATATTAACATATATTTATATGTTACATCATGAGTTAAGATAACATCTTCAACAGTATTTTCATATGTTCCATATACAAATGATGTTACATCATCACTATATTCTGTAGCATCACTTGCTTCATCTCCATATGATAAGCATTTAGTAGTATATTCTAATAATGTTAAAGAATTAGATAATGTTTCATAGTTTCCAGTGAAAATAACTTTTGTTGAAGCATATGTAACTTTATGTAATTCATTATCGTTTTCTTTAAATGCTTCAGTTAATGTTACAGTAATTCCATCTTTTGAAAATTCTTTTGGTTCGGGATTAAAATTGCATCCTGTAATAAATGCTGTTATACATAATAATATAACTAATAGTACTTTTTTCATAGTATAATCCTAAATAAGTAATTATTTAAGTGCTTCTTCAATTGCTTTTGATAATTGGTCTGCACAGCTTGTTGGTCTTGGCCCACAAGTATTACCTTTTAAAATAGAAGAAATGTTATTAGCATTTTGTCCTTCGCATAATTTACCAATAGCTTTTAAGTTACCATTACATCCACCGATGAACTGTAAATTAGTAATTGTACCATCTTCAGTAATGTCAAAAATAATTTTTCTAGCGCATACAGCCATTTTTGTATCGTATTCTACATGTTTCATATTTACCACCTCTTACTTGTTATAGATTAATTATATAATAAAACAGATGTTTTTTCAAGTCTATAAATATATTAGTGCGATTATATTTAATAATCTTTATTTTTAGATTAATTTGTGCTATAATAATTTGTATATAAAAGTTATAGATAGTAATTTATATATAAATATATAGACAAAGGTGAAGATTATGTATTTTGATTATACCGCCACAACAAAACTAGATAGTGAAATATTAAAACTTTATATTGATGTTCAAGAGAAATACTATGCAAATACAACATCTCTCCATAAGTTTGGCCAAAAGTGTAATTACTATTATGAGAAAATGAAGGCTGAAATCAATAATACATTAGGTCTTGATAACAAAGTGATTTTCACTTCAAACGCGACTGAAGCGAATAATTTGGGCATATTTGGGCTAATTGGAGATAGATTACTTAATCAAGATGCAAAATACAAAGTAATCACAACAAAAATTGAACATCCATCAGTTTTTGAAGTTTTCAATCATTTAGAAAAAACTGGATATGATGTAGTTTATTTAGATGTTGATGAAAATGGTGTAATTGATTTAAATCAATTAGAAAGAGAACTTGATAAAGATACAATTCTTGTGTCAGTTATGTGGGTGAATAATATTGTTGGCAGCATTCAACCAATTAATGAAGTAATAAAACTAATGAAGAAATTCCCAAAAGCAAAACTACATGTTGATGCTGTTCAAGGTTTATGTAAAATTGAACCAAACTTTAATCTAAAAGAAGTTGATGCACTTACATTTAGTGCTCATAAGTTCTATGGACCAAAAGGAATTGGAGGACTTTTATATAAAAAGTCAATAAACTTAGAGCCAAGATTATTTGGGTCTAGTAGTCAAGAAGGAGTAAAACCGGGAACATTTGATTTAGGTTTAGTAATATGTTGTGCGAAAGCATTAACAAAATATTATAATAAAACAAAAGACCATTTTGAAATAGTTAAGAAACTAAACGAAAAATTAGTCAGTTCAATCAATAATCCAAAAGTAGTAATCAATAGCAATAGCAAATGTTCACCATATATAGTAAATATTTCTATTCCAAGTATCTTAGGTGAAACAATAGTACATATATTCGAACAAGAAAACTTATATGTTTCAACAGGTTCAGCATGTTCATCAAAACTACGAAAACCTGAAAAAACAATATATGCAATGACAAAAGATGAAAAACTAGCAACATCAACTGTTAGAATTAGTTTATCTCATTTAACAACTGAAGAAGAATTAAATGTATTAATTAATACAATTAATAAAATATAATTTATTGGAGAAAATATGAGTAATACAAATAAAAATATAAATTTAGATACAGACATTAAATATGATATAATATTAATCAAATATGGAGAAATGACTTTAAAGAAGAAAAACTATAAACAATTCTTAAGAAAAGTAAACGATACTATCAAAAGAAAATGCAAAGCATTTCCTAAATTAAAGTTTTCAAATACAGATTATAGATTTTATATATATCTAAATGGGGAAGATCATAACAAAGTAATTGAAGTATTAAATACAGTTGTTGGATTGTATTCATATAGTTTATGTAAAACAGTAGAAGCAGATTTTGATAAAATGGCTGAAGTTGCAATTACAATGCTTAATGAAGAATTAAAAGGAAAAACTGCTAAATTTAAAGTTGAAACAAACAGAGGAAATAAAGAATTTCCATATACATCAATACAAATATCACAAGAACTAGCAAAAAGAATCTTACCAAAAGTAGAAAACTTAAAAGTAGATGTCCATAATCCAGAATATACATTACATGTAGATTTAAGATGTGAAGGAACATATCTATATCTAAAAGAAGTAAAAGGATTAGGAGGATACCCAGCAGGTATCCAAGGCAAAGGATTACTTATGATGAGTGGAGGAATAGATAGTCCTGTTGCTGGATACTTAGCAATGAGAAAAGGTATAAACGTTTATGCTATTCATTATGCGTCCCCTCCTTATACATCACTAAACTCATTACAAAAAGTTGTAGACTTATTACAAGTACTTGCTAAATATACTGAAAATGGAAATATAAAACTACTAGTAGTACCATTTACGAAAATACAAGATTCAATTCACCAAAATGCTGATCCAAAATATTTAGTAACAATAATGCGTAGAGCAATGTATAGAATAGGTGAAATAGTATGTAAACAAAACGATATCGATGTAATGATTAATGGTGAAAGTATCGGACAAGTTGCTTCACAAACATTACAAAGCATGAAAGTAGTAAATGATGTAACTAATTTACCAATATTAAGACCTCTTTCAACATTTGATAAAGAAGAAATAATAGAAGTAGCAAGAAAGATAAAAACATATGATATTTCTATTAGACCATATGAAGATTGTTGCACAGTGTTCGTTCCAGAACATCCTGTAATTAAACCAACTGTTGAAGAAGCAGTAAAACAAGAAAGTAAATGTAAATTAGATAATCAAACTTTTGATGAATTAATCGAAGAGGCAGTTAAAAACATTCAAGTTATTAAGTTAAATGATACTGACAAATACTCAGTATTTGATAATGGAGATGATGAATTTTAGTAATATACTAAATATATAGAATTGGTATAAATTAGTAATAAATTTTATGAGTAATTATTTTCTTTCGTGACATAATAATTATGAACGGAGGTGAAAATAATGAATAGTTCATCTTATAATAACAGTAAAAATAAGTTAGTGGTTCCTGGTGCACAAAATGCAGTTGACCAAATGAAATATGAAATCGCTAATGAATTTGGTGTGAATTTAGGTGCTGAAGCCACTGCTCGTCAAAACGGTTCTGTTGGTGGTGAAATCACTAAGAGATTAGTTAAAATGGCTCAATCTAATTTAGGTTCAACTAATAAATAACAAATAATTAAAAATGCCTCAGTAGAGGTGTTTTTATTTTTTTACGGATTAATTTTGTCACTAATAGTTTAATTAATCGTTTTATAAATAAAGAAGACTAATTAAATTTTGACATTCATAATAAAGTGAATTATAATATGAGTAAGAAAACTAAGACATATAAGGAGGTATAATATGAAAGCATCTATTCGAATGTTAATGATTTTGATTATAACTTTTATGATTTTTTGGCTGTGAAAAACCTCACGAACATTTGTATGATAAAACAATATTTAAGGCAACATGAACTGAACTAGGGTACACAAAATATGTTTGTGAATGTGGAGAATCATATGTAGATGATTTTACCACTAAAGAAGAACATGTTTATAGTGAATGGCTAATAATAGAAAAAGCAACATGTACAGAAACAGGTTTGAAAGCAAGAGAATGTAGTGAATGTAATTATAAACAAGAAGAAATAATAGAAACATTAGATCATAATTATTCAGAAGTATATAATTACGATGAAACTATACATTATAAAGAATGTGAATGTGGAGATAAAACAGAAATAAGTGAACATAGCTATGAATGGGTTATTGATGTAGATTCAACAGATTTACTTATAGGTTATAAACACCTAGAATGTACAATATGTAAATCAATAATAAATGAACTAACAGAAATAGAAACAAAATGTCCATACGAACAAATTGATGATAAAGAAATAATCAAGAAACTAATAGGAATACAATTAGATTATAGCATTGGGGGATATGGTTTTAATATAGATTATACTTATTTATGGGATGGCATAGATTCTTCAATTAAAGATGGATTATTAAAAGGTGAAATTAGTAAAGATAATTATGGAAGAGGATATACATATTTAACAGAATATTTAGAAAAGTCTAATGATTATTACCTTATCTATGTGAAAAAAAGTTACATTACTGAAAATAAGGATAAGCTAGATGAGGGTGAAAAATATAATCGAGATTTTTACGAAGCGTGTTTATTTTCTGATCCTAATGAAATAAATAAGATAGATGGAAAGCACTTATATTGTTTTAGAAAAGTTGATTATACTGAAGAAGATGTAAAAGTATTTAAAACAAATAATTTAGAGGAGATAAAGTTATATCTTGATAATTATCAGCTAGTGTTATGTGCTGAAAGTAAAGAGATACTAGTTAAAGAAAATGTATCAACTGGAGAAAAATTAGAGAACACAAAATTAATGTTTAAGAGAAAACTTATCGAAGTAGGAGAAAATGAATATTTCTTAAAAGAATATAATGTAGAAGTAGATAAAAGTATAGAAATGATTGATGAAAGTGATTTTGATTATATAGGAGAAATGTTAAAATATCACTACGAAAAATATTATATAAATGAGAAATACTTAACTTTTCCAGTAAAAAAAAAGACAACCATTTCTTTTTTGGATTTGAAATTGCTAAAGTTCTTATAATAGAAAATGAAAGATATGTTTTATTACCAAGATATACAAAAGGTGGCAGTGATTTATTAGAAGAAAATGATCGTGAAAATATGGACATGAATATCATGGTATTCGGCGATTATAAAGAAGAATTTAAAAAAGCATTTTATAAAATCACAGAGGAAGTATTATCATCTTATATAATGGGTTTATATAAATATGAAGATGTTACCAATGTAATTAAATCAAACTGGTATGATAA
>CAZHQU010000113.1:0-6415 GCA_964534245.1 uncultured Coprobacillus sp. | reverse complement strand
ATGTGGTACAAGGTGAAAATCAAATTTTATTGATTAAGTTTTCTAAAGGTTTGAGGCATACTGTTGATTTCCTTAATAAATTGAGTAAAACCCAAATACAATATTATTTGGAAAAATATTATGAAAATGAAAGAATAGAATGTAATATATATCGTTTTCTAAATACTAGACAATTTAAGCAAAATATGCTATAATATTAAAAAATTTGGGAAAAATTTTCATATTTTATAAATTAAATAGGAATTAAATGACGGAGGAATTATGGCCATTTACATTATCGAAACGGTTTTATTTATGCTTGCTGCAATCGGAACTCTTTTAATTGGGTTTGATATGTTAAGTAATAATATTACTAAACTATTCCACACTCAATTAAAGAAGTTATTTAACAAGACTTCTAAGAATGCTGTTGTTGGTGTTTTAATTGGTGCCGCAGCAACTGCTATTGTTCAATCATCTGGTGCTACTACTATTATGATTGTGGGTTTCGTAAACACAGGAATTATTACTTTATTCCAAGCGACTGCTTTAATTATGGGGGCTAATATTGGTACTACTATTACAGCTCAAATTGCTTCACTAAGTGGTATGAGTTTTGACTTTGGTGCTATAGCATTAGGTTTAACTGGTATTGGTGCACTACTTGCAATGTTTACTAAGAAAGAAAAAGTTAAAACAATATGCAATTTACTTGCTGGATTTGGTTTATTATTCTTAGGTTTAGAATGTATGTCACTTGCAATCAGTAATGAATTTGAAGGTACTCAAGTTGTTAAAGAGGCTATTAAATCAGCTTTATCAAATGAATTTATTAGTACGTCTACTTTAGCGCCATTCTTACTATTCTTACTTGGTATAGTGTTTACTGGTCTTACTCAATCTTCATCACTTATTACATCATTAGTAATTTCATTTGTTGCAAATGGAATCTTCATTGGTGCAGGAGCAGATGCTACTCAACTTAATAATAATGTATTATTCCTAATCTTAGGTTCAAATATTGGTTCAACTGTCACAGCAATGATCTCATCTATGGGAGCAGGAGCTAATGCTAAGCGAGCAAGTTTAATTCACTTATTGTTTAATGTTGCTGGATCAATTATCTTTGCACTATTCTTACTAATTTGGAAAGACTTTATGGTTGATACATTTGCAAAATGGTTTGAAAGTGCTGGCTCACAAATCGCTATGTTCCATACATTCTTCAATGTAACATGTACAATTATATTCTTACCATTTATTAATGTATTTGTAAAAGTTGCAAATATTGCAATTAAAGATAAAGATGTTAAACCTGAAGAAGCTCCAGTGTCATTTATTGATGAAAGATTACTTCCAACTCCATCAGTTGCTGTACATCAAGTAAGAAGAGAACTTGAATTAATGTATAACAAAGCATTAAAAACATTAAATATTGCTATTGAAGGGTTTATTAATAAAAAACCTGAAGTAAGAAGTCAAATAGATAAAGCAAATGAAGAATTGGATATTACAAATAAACATGTAATTGAATTTATGGTTAAACTAACTAGTCAACAATTAGTACTAGAAGATGAAAGTACACTTTCTTCATTCCATCGTACTTTGAATGATATTCTTCGTATCGGTGAAATTGCTGAAAATATTTGCAAATACACAAAACAAACTGTTAACAACAATTTAGAATTCAGCGCATCTGTAATGCTTCATGTAGGTAAAATGCAAGATAAAATTAATGCATTATTCTTAAAGACAGACGAAATCTTTATGAGTAAAGAGCTTAATAAACTTCCTGAAGCAGATGTTATTGAAGAAGAAATTGACTTAATGCGTAAACAAATGATTGATGATCATATGGATAGACTTAACAAGAAAGAATGCAGTCCTCAAAATTCTGGTGTATATGTTAACTTAGTTAATAACTTAGAAAGAGCTGCCGATCATATGATTTATATTGCTTATTCTGTAAAAGAAGCAAAAGAGCAAATTGCTCATTAAATATTTATAATTACATGAGAAATAGAAGTTATAAAATACCACTAGTTTTAAACTAGCGGTATTTAAATGTCTATATACTTGTAAAAAAGTGCAAAAAGTGGTAAAATAATATAAATGGAATATTTATGGCAAGATATCTTGGAGAATATGTTTTGAATAAATACTTGGAGATAAAATACTATGAAAGCAATTGAATTAAAGAATGTAAATTTTAAATATAGTAAAAAACATGAAACTTTAAAAGATGTTTCTATTTCTGTTGATGAAGGTGAATTTGTAGCATTACTTGGCCATAATGGTAGTGGTAAGAGTACGCTTGCTAAAATTATTGTTGGTTTACTTGAAGTAGAAAGCGGAGAAGTGTACGTTAATGGTTTACTAATGAATGAAGAAAATGTAAATTCGATAAGACAAAATGTAGGTATAGTTTTCCAAAATCCTGACAATCAATTTGTTGGGGTGACTGTACGTGATGATATTGCTTTTGGTTTAGAAAATAGATGCATTCCTCAAAAAGAGATGGAAGAACGTATTAAAGAGTATGCAAGTTTAGTTGGTATGAGTGATTTTCTTGATAGAAATCCAGAGGACTTAAGTGGTGGACAAAAACAACGTGTCGCTATTGCTAGCGTTCTTGCTTTCAAACCTAATGTAATTATATTCGATGAATCTACTTCAATGCTAGATCCATTAGGAGTTAGAGAAGTAAATGATACAATAAAAGGATTAATTGGTAAAAAGACTATTATTGCAATTACGCATAATTTAAATGAAGCAATTTATGCAGATAGAGTAATTGTATTAAATAAAGGTGAAGTTACTCTTAATGGTACCCCACAAGAAGTATTTAAAAATAAAGAAGAATTATTAAAAGCTAATTTAGATATTACTGAACCAATGAAGTTTCTAGAGCTTGTTGAAAAAGGTAATATTAAAAATAAAGCTAAAATAAAGGATTTATTATGGGAATTAACTTTTCAAAAGTAGGGTTTACATATTTTCCTCATAAAAAGGTTAGTAAAAATCAATATATTCTAGAAAATGTTGATTTGAAGATATCTGAAAAAGATGAGTTCATTTGTGTTGTAGGTCACACTGGAAGTGGCAAGAGTACATTAATACAAATGATGAATGCATTACTTGTTCCGAGCACAGGAACTGTAACAGTTGATAATAATGAGATAACATATAAAAAACAAAAGAATTTGAAAAATGTTCGTAAAAAAGTAGGTTTAGTTTTTCAGTTTCCTGAATATCAGTTATTTGAAGAAACTGTCTTAAAAGATGTGTGCTTCGGCCCAACAAATTTTAAACTAGATAATCCAGAAGGAAAAGCAAAAGAAGCTTTAGAAAAACTAAAAGTTGATAAGAGTTTTTATAATAAAAGTCCTTTCAAATTATCTGGTGGAGAAATGAGAAAAGTTGCTATTAGTGGTATTCTAGCAAGCAACCCTGAAGTATTAATCTTAGATGAGCCAACAGTAGGTTTAGACCCACTTGCACGAAAAGAACTAATCACATTATTACGTGAAATCAATGAGAAAAAAACTGTAATAATTGTTACTCATGATATGAACGTTGTATGGCAAGTTGCAACCCGTGTAATTGTTTTAGATGAAAGTAAAATAATCTATGATGGTAATAAATATGACCTATTCAAAAACGAAGGGTTCATAACAAAACATTCATTAGATTTACCTGATGTCATCAAAATAATGAAAGATCTTAGAGATAAATTAGGTTTAGATGAATCGGAAATAGATATATATCAAGATGATTTAAAGAAAGCTTATGTTGAGCTAGAAAGAGTGATTGGTCATGAATAGTAAAGTTGTTTTTGGTCAATATTATAACTCTAATTCTTGGCTACATAGATTAGATCCACGCACAAAGATTATATGTATTATGATCTTTATGGTGGCAATATTCTTGATAGATAATTTATATCTTTTACTTGGAGTATTAGGTGGAGTTACATTACTTATTTTAAGTAGTAAAATTCCATTTGGGAAATTCCTTAAAAGTTTAAAGGCGGTTGCTTTTTTGTTGATATTTGCTTTTGCGTGTCAAATACTATTTAGAAAAGGAGAAACTCCTCCTATACATACATTTAACTTTACGTTAACGATTGTTAATTTAATACTAATTATAGTGCTTTTAGGGTTATTTATTCTATGGAGTAAATTAGTAAAGAAAGCCAAACTATTAGTATTTTTATTAATAGGAATAGGAGCTTTTGCGTTACAAATATATTGTACAGATTTATTCGAATTTGATAAAGTAATTACTAGTTATAAAATAGATATTTATAGAGAAAGTTTAGAAAGTTCATTATTTATATTAGTTAGAATAATAAGCTTAATATTTATGTCTTCACTATTAACATTAAGCACAAAGCCAACTGACTTAAATAATGGATTAGAACATTTACTAGCACCACTAAAAATATTCAAAGTTAACCCAGCCATTATCTCAATGATGGTATCAATTGCTTTACGAAATATTCCTACATTAATAAACGAAGCCACAAAAGTTTTAAAAGCTCAAGCCTCTCGTGGAGTCGATTTTAACGAAGCAAAACTAAAAGATAAGATAGGACAAATTGTGTCATTAATAGTTCCAATGTTTATTATTTCATATCAAAAGGCTGCTGACTTATCGGATGCGATGGAAGCAAGAGGATATGATCCTAATGGAAAGCGTACATCAATTAATGAACTTAAGCTAAGAGCAGTAGATTATATATCTATGATATTTGTATTCTTACTACTTATAGCAATAATTTTATATAGTATTTTTATGTAGGTGTTTTATGGAACAAGACAAAAAAAATATAAAAGATATAGAACATATAGACCACCATATAGAACATATAAAATATATAAGATACAAATGTATATGTTCATACGATGGAACAAACTTTCATGGATTTCAGATTCAGACTAACCTAAGAACAGTCCAAGAAGAAATAGAAAATGTTTTAAGAATAATATGTAAAAAGGATATTACTATTTATTCATCAGGAAGAACTGATGCTGGGGTACACGCTTATGGTCAAGTGTTTCACTTTGATACAGAAATTGATATGGGAAATCAGAATATGAAAAGAGCAATAAACTCTCGTCTTCCTAAAGATATTTATATAAAAGATGTAGAGAAAGTAAGTGATGATTTTCATGCTAGATTTAGCGCTATATCAAAAGAATATCATTACAAAATAGCTTTAGATGAATTCGATCCTTTAAAAAGTAATTACCTTTACTATCCAACATATAAAAACTTTGATATTGAAAAGATGATAGATGCAAGTAAGATATTTATTGGAGAACATGACTTTAAGTCATTTACTAAAAATCATACAATTGAAAACACAGTAAGAACTATTTATAGTATTGATTTTGTTATAGATAATACAAATAACGAACTGATAATAAAATTCATAGGTAATGGGTTCTTACACAATATGGTCAGAATTTTAGTTGCAATGCTTTTCATGGTAGGTATCGATAAATTATCGAAAAACGATTTAGAAACGATTCTAGCTCAAAAAAACAGGGCATTTGCGCCTAAAACAGCGCCGTCAAATGGTTTATATCTGTATAAAGTAAATTATTAACAAAAAACATATAAAATATAGATGCAATTTACAAATAAATAACATAGGATAAATAATAGGAGACCAAAAATGAATTCAAATGAAATTATATTAGGAAAAGCAAAGAAAAGTATAAAGATTGCTGGAATAGCATGTGTAGTAGTAATTTTTATATTAATGTTATTAGTATCAATAAGTAGTTTTGGTGATGCTTCTGATGAAGAATTAATTGGAATGATAGCTATGGATGTAGTGACTCTTGCAATAATGGTTGTAGGAATAGTATTATTATTTAAATTACCAACTGATATGATCGTATATAATAAAGTAACAGGTGAATTTAAAGTAAGACAAGGTCAGTCAATGAAAGACACAAAAACTCCAGTAAGTTTTAATTTAGATGATATTGAATCAGTAACATATAAAAGTGGATCCAAAAGCAATTATATGGTTGTAACAGTAACAAGACATGAATACATTAAGTTCACATTGAAAAATGGAGCAGAATATTATGTATTCGGTACAAGTGATGCTGAAGGCGTAGCAAAACGAATTTATAGAATGGTAAATGACAAAGAAGATAATTAATTTAGAAGATAATTAATATATAAAACAAATAATTAAGATTATAAGTTGAGTGCTTATAATCTTTTTGTTTTCAAAGTATAATTAATATTAACATAAAATACTTTGCGTTTTTTACTGTATTATGGAGAAAAATACTTTGCGTTTTTTAAATTAACTTATTTTGTAAATACTTGAAACTATAAATAATATTAATTTAAGAACTAGAAAAATATAATAATTTACTTTTGTAAAGAAATTTTATATAATTTAAGTAAA
>CAZHQU010000112.1:0-6440 GCA_964534245.1 uncultured Coprobacillus sp. | reverse complement strand
TACCTTATCATTACTAGATTTATATTCAAATGAATATGAATTAGATGTGTTAAGTTCAGGATTTAGTTCAACAGTTTCTCCAATTTTTAATGTTTGTTTTGTTTCTAATTTAATTTTGATACTATCATCGACAACTGATCCTTTTACTATGATTTCATACTCATAGGTTTTTATATCCGTTTTAGCGATGATTGTGGCATTACCCATACTTAATGCACTAACAATTCCATTTTCATCAACCTTAGCTACAAGATCATTTGTTGAAGACCATTCACATTCTTCATCAAGCTTTAATAATATCGTATCACCAGTATATAAGTAATAACTATCATTATCAGTTGTACAACCTAACATGGAAATGATAAATATCATTAAAATTAATAAATATATTTTTCTTAACTTCATTTAAAACACCGCCTTTAATATTACTTCTTCACCATTTCGACAAACTATTATTTCTACTTCTTCTCCTGAACCAATTATACATTTATTGATTGCGGCGCGAAGTTCATATGAAAACGATAGTTTTACACCACCAAAACTAAGTATAATATCTCCAGCCTTAATTCCCGCTTTGTAAGCTACTCCACCAATTTCCACTTCAGCAACATACATTCCATAATTTAAACCTGCAGGAAGCGGATATTGTGAAAGTAGAGTGTCGCTTGCTAAAATATCTTTTACTTCATATACTGAGATATTTAAAAGAGGTCTTTCTGGTATAATTCCTTGTTCTAAAAGTTCTATTAATTCAAGGGCTAAATTAGATGGGATAGCAAAGCCCATATTATCAACTGCTTCATCAGAGATTCTTAAAGTATTAATTCCTACTATTTCACCTTTCATATTAACAAGAGCACCACCGCTACTACCATCAGAAGTTGCGGCATCATGTTGAATATATAATGCATCCCAGTCGTTTACACCATCACCATCAGTATCATCCGCTAAATATCTATTATTATATGAAACAACCCCTAGTGTTGAAGAATGATAATATTCTTTTCCAAGGTTATTTCCCATACAAATAACAAACTCTCCGTTTTGAATTATTTCAGAATCTCCAAATTTAGCTTCACTAAAATACTTCATAGATGTGAATGTCACCACAGCAATATTTACCTTTTTATCGCATGCAATTACTTCACATGAGTATTCATCGTTTTCATCATAAATTGTAATATTTAGTAAATTATTTACAATATGTTTATTTGTTACTACATAGTATTTATATGTTAAAATTTTTGACTCATCAAACACTTCGTCAACTTCAGTGCCATCTTCTAATATACATGTTCTTTTATAAATAATTCCACTTGCATTATATGCTTCATATGTCTTATTAAAATATCTATAATAACTCTTTACACCAATTATGCTTGTACTTGTTTTTTCTATAATACTTTGAAAAGCATTAGTCATATTAGAGATATCAATAATGCTCTCACTTTCTGTATATTCAGTATTAGTGCTAGAATAACTTTGTTCACCTTTTACTAAAAGGCTAATTTCATCATATACACTTTCATCATTAACTAAATAAGCTTTTATAGTCACAATACCTTCTTTATTTCCCGATATAATTGCATTTTTATTATTACTACTCACAACATTAGCAATACTTTCATCACAGCTTTTCCATTTAATATTATTTAAAGTCGCTGTTCCGTTAGATGTATTATTATTTACAGTTACTGATAACTGAATGACTTCACCAACTTTAACTTCTGTATTTCCTGTTATAGTAATTTTCTTAACACTATTATCAACTACATTTATTAAATATTGATTTATTACTTTATTATCATTATTCGAACATACATATATAATTGCTGAACCCGTCCTAATTGGAGTAGCATTATATCCATCAATTTCTAATATGTTTTCATCAGAAGATACATATGTAACAATTCTGCCTTCATATGTTTTATTTAATGTTAGAGTCTTATTTACGTCTACCTCAATATTATTTTCTGATATATATATTCCTTTACTATCACAACTTATAGTAAATAAAGAAATTAATATTAAAAGAATTAAATACATTCTTTTCACTTACTTCACCTCATTTTACTATGTATATTATACACCAAAACGCTAAAAATTACCTTAAAATTTTTTTAATTAATTTATTTAAATTAACATATTTGTAATTAATGTTATAATGTGATAAAATATACAAAACGGAGGGTTACAAATATGAATGATTTTAATAAAGCATTTAAAGAACTATGTGTAGAAGCAAAAGTTTTTGGAGCTAATATTGTCGTGGCGAATGACAAAGACATTTTAGAAAAATGTTCTTATGGATATTCTGACATTGAAACAAAATCTGAATCAAATGAAAATACTATTTATCGTATTGCTTCAATTTCAAAAACTGTTCTTGCTATTGGTTTAATGCAATTAGTTGAAAAAGGTCTTGTTGACTTAAATGAAGATATTTCTACTTACTTGGGATTCAAAGTAAGAAATCCTAAATATCCTGATGTACCAATTACAGTAAAAATGATTACTTTACAAACATCAAGTATCCAAGATGGTTATGATGATGAAAATCCAGCATATGAGAATATCATTAAAGGATACAACGGAATTAATGGTACTGTTCTTGATGTACCACTTGAAACATTATTGAATGATCCAACATCAGAATATTATACAAAATATACTTATGGAAATTATAAACCTGGAACAAGATTCTGTTATTCCAACTTTGGCTGTGGAATAATGGCATGTATAATTGAAAAAGCTAGTGGTACATGGTATGTAGAATATATGGAAGAAAATGTATTCAAACCTTTAGGCTTAGATGCAAGTTTTAAAGCATCAAGAATTAAAAACCAACAAAACATTGCAAATATGTATGCACTTTACAAATCAGGACTAATAACTTACTCAAGAGAAAGATTTATTAACTCTAGACTTGCACTATTTCCATTAGGAAATAACTATCGTGGACCTGCTGGTGGATTATTTATTTCAATGATAGACTTAAGTAAAATCATGAGAATGTTATTATGCTATGGTGAGTTTAATGGCGCTAGAATTCTAAAGAAAGAAACTGTAGAACAAATGTATCAAACTGAATGGGTTGGTGCACCATATGGAGATGAATATCGTGGAAAAGCTATTCAAATGAGAATTATTGATACATGCAATAACTTTACTATGAAAGGGCACACTGGTGGAGCATATGGAGTTAGAAGTTATATGTTCTTCAGCCTTAAACATAAGATTGGTGGATGCTTCATTACAAATGGATTTGATAACATTTCAGTAACACCATTAAAAGAAAAAATCTTCCAAAGTTCTCAAGACTTATGGGTTAAGAAATACACAAAACCATGTGACTCTGAAATAACTATTGAAGATAAAAAAATCTCTTTAGGTTATAGAGCAATTAATCAAGATAAATTAATTATAAACAAAGAAAATCCTTATATTTTAGGTAAAGCTTTAGCCGATGCATTAGATACATTACCTGAATTCGATGAAAACAAATTAACATTTAAGTTTAACTTTAAAGGTCAAACTGTTGAAACAAATAACATTATCATGTTAAATGATGAAGTTTATTTAGATTTAAACAAAACACTAAAAGCATTAGATGTTAAATTTGAAGTAAATAATAATAAATATACTATTTGGTATTAATCATGGAATTATTTATCTCTAGTTCAAAACTAAAGAAAATTGATGAGCAATTTAAAAAAGATAAGAAGAAATTTTCTTTTCTACTTGTAATTCATTTCACAATTATTATTACTTTATTATCTTTATTTATACTATTTGGAAGTAATGATGATTTTGAGGGACCATCAGTTATATTTTTTATAGTTTTAATATTTTATCTAATATTTGCGGCTGTTGGGTTAGCTTACATTAAATATAATTTCAAATCAAAACATATGCTAACTGATTATGCATTAGAATTACTTTCATTAGAAAACAAGACTTTAGCAAAAATTGATAAGAACCTTAAACGAAACGCAAAAGAATCTATATTTCTAGATAGAAATGATACTGTTAGTGTTCAAGAAGCTTTCTCATATGATATGGATGGGTATGAAGGCAAGTTCTATCAAGTTTCTGCTTCAAGATCTTCTGGAAAAAGTTCATATACAGTTTTATCTGGAATTATATTACAGTTTAGTATTAATGATAACAATGATTATAATTCTTTCTTAAAATATAATTCTTATTCAAAAAAAGGATTTCAAAATAAAAAAGTAAATAGTTATAAAAAATTATATCTATTTACACCAAAAGATAGAACTGAATCTTACATTAACAATTTTGAACAAGTTTATGATAAGTTAATAAATTTAAATCTTTGTAATGAAGGAGGACTATATATTTCACCTAATCTTGTTGAGATTGTCCTTAATATTAAATTTAAACAAGTTAAAATCAAAAAGATTGATGAAGAAACATTAAAACAAGTTATTAGTTATTATGAAACATTTTATAATATTATAAAGAAAAACCTATTATTCATTCATGATGTTCTTAATAACGGTATTAATAATGATATTATATAGCGAATAAAGCATTGGTTTTGGCCAATGCTTTTTATTTATACTAAGATAAATTATAATTAAAATAATTATTAACTAAATCTTCATAATAAAACAATCCACTAAAACTTCCCCAGAAAGATAGAACCGTTCCATCTGGAAGATATTCACCAATGTATCCAGCAAAGCTTCCTCTTTCATAGTCAGCCCATATTATTAAATAATTACCATAAGAATAATTTAATTTAATACATACATCTTTTGGAGAATTATATCCATAATATGTATGTAATATATGTGTTTGTTTAAATGAATCTAAAAACTCATCTATATTTTCGTCTGGTAGTTTCTCAATCAACGTTTCTTTATCATTATTATAAGGAAGCAAATCATCAAAATGATTTGGTACCCAAGATGTGAAATGATCTTGTTCAGGATTATCATAATTAATTAGTTCAATACTAACAACATTTTCTAATGATTCATCGGTAATTACCCATGTTCCAGGATCGCACGAAATAGAAATTATACACATCAGTAATAAAAGTAATAACTCTATCGTTTTCTTCATATATTGCACCTTATACTATTTATTTTACGTACCATTTATAAATTTTATCTTGAAGTTTTTCAGGTAAAGAACTCATCAAGCGTAGTTTAAAACTTCTCTTAATACAATACTTTATTTTAGGATTTTTCTTTTTAACTATTTTTAATATTAATTTACCAAACTTTTCTGGATTATTACTTTTACTTAATTCATTAACCATCATATGTTTAAGTTTGTCAAATTGTCTTTTGTAATACTCTGTTTTTTCATATAACTTATCATAATTATCTTGAGCATTTCCTAGTAAATTAGTATTAAAAGATCCAGACTGAACTTTAATAACTTTAAAACCTAAATACTGAAGTTCTCTACGCAAAGTATCTGAATAATTATCATAAATTACTTTTGATAAAGTATAGAATGAATTAAATGGAATTGCTGAATACCCAGCAAGTTCACTAGTGCAGTTAATAATTTTACCACCTTTTTCAAGTAATGGTATCAGTTTTTGGGTTAGTGAATATATTCCTAAAAAGTTTACCTCGATAGTTTGTCTAATTAGGTCAACGCTACCTTCTAAAAGACTATCCATCTTAAATATTCCCACTAAATTTACAATAGCATATAGTTTAATATTTTTACTTTTCAAAGTATTGAAGATATTATCTATATCTTCTTTTTTTGTAATATCAGCTTCAATATTTAAACAATCTTCTTTAGGGTTATTAATGACTTTATCAACGCAAACAACTTTATATCCAAAAGATTTTAAACTATTAACTGAACTTATTCCTAATCCACCATAAGCTCCACTTACTAATATATATTTATTCATATAATACACCTACTTAATTTATTTACATATTTGTATTATATCAAATATTATCAAAATAATAAAATACTTTTTAAAAAGTATTTAAATAATAAACACCTAAATGAATATATGTAGCTAATATTAACCAAAGGTCATATGGAATAAATAATATTCCACTAAGTTTACTTTCTTTATAAAACTTATATGTAACTACTATTCCTAGAACTAGTAAAGATACAATCATTATTGAACTTATAACTAAATCATGTAAATAGAAAAACACTATTGGATAAGTTAAATTAATCAATAACAATATATAATAATACTTCATATTGTTTGCTACATTACTAGATTCTTTATTATCGATTATATATGCACTAATACCCATTAATACATATAATACTGGCCAAACTATTTGAAACACTATACTAGGTAATTCTAATGGTTTCTTTAGTGAATCTAAATAATCTTTGTAATCAGGGATTAACATTATTATTGTGAATGATAACATTAATGGAACTAAAACATGAAAAAGTAATGATTTAATATTTATTCT
>CAZHQU010000111.1:3776-6487 GCA_964534245.1 uncultured Coprobacillus sp. | reverse complement strand
GTAACCAGTAAAATCTATTAATTTATCAATCAGATTTTTACTTCCATTCTATGTTTATATATTATATTTAATTTTATCATATTTTGCCGTATTTGTTTATATTTATTTTTAGGAATTTCATAATAAATTTTTAAAAAATAAAAAGTGCTTTATACAAATAAAGCACTAAATAATCTAGTTATAAAACTTTAATATCATCAAAGCTTAATTCTAATGTTACTTGACGACCAAACACTTCAATTAAAACTTTAACTTGTTGTTTAGATTCATCAACAGAATCAACTACACATTCTTGACCAGCAAAGCTTCCTGAGATAACTTTAACTTTATCACCAACTTTACAAGCAAGTGATTTATTAGTATTGATTCCACACATTTTTAGAATTGGAATAATTTCTTCATTTTGTAATGGTACAGGTTTTGCACCACCTCCACTAGATCCTAAGAATCCAGTAACGCTTGGAGTATTACGAACCATAAACCAAGTATCATCAGTTACGATCATGTCAATGAATACATAACCAGGATAAGGTTTAACGATGATTTCTTTCAATTCTCCATTTTTCTTTTTTTCTGTTTCGATTATTTCTGGAACAAGAACATTAAAAATTTTATCAGTCATCTTCATTGATTCGATACGACGTTCAAGATTTCTCTTTGCGGCATTTTCAAAACCAGATGAAGTTTGCACTACATACCAAGCTCTTTCTTCCATTATGCACCTTATTTAATTAAACCAGCTAACCATTGGAATAATTTAACAACTTGATTTAAGATTGCATCGAAGCATAAGAATAATACAGCAACGATTAAAACATAAGCAATAACAGTTAGTGTATTTTGTAACATTGTCTTTTTGTTAGGCCAAGAAATTCTTTTGATCTCTTTTACAGATGGTTTGTAATAAGGCCAAATAGCAAATATAATTGCTAAAGCTCCAAGAACTATTAAAATCCAAGAGAATGCACTAGGATATTCTCCAATGAAGTAGAAGTTTTCATTAATAACTAATCCGCTTGCACCTTCAGTTGAGATACCAATACGAATTAATACACCTAATACTACAACAATAATGCCTAATACTAGTAATACTAAACCTTCCCACTTATATTCTTTATCTAATATTGCCTTTAAGCTAACTTTCTTTTTTTCTTCAGCCATGATAATCCTCCATAAATTTTTTCATCAACTTAATACTTTTATTTTGTTTCCTTATGTAAGGTATGTTTATTGCATTTCTTACAGAATTTCTTGATTTCTAATCTTTGAGGATTAGACAATTTGTTTTTTTCCACGATATAATTTCGTGACAAACACTCTTCACATACTAAAATTACTTTTTCTCTCATAAGTTCACCAAACTACTATATATTATATCAATTTTATGCTTAAATGTCAATCAAAATTTTCTTAATGTTTTTGCTTGTTTTAAATTATTTTTATTAGTTATTACATATAACTACTTCAATTTACGCTTAATCCTTTTTAATGCATTATATACAGTTTCCACTTCAACTCTTAACAAATAACTAATTTCATTGGGTTTATATCCTATCACATGCTTATCATATACTTGCTTTTCAAAATTTGATAATTTATTATTAGAACATTTATTAATATTATTATTTGTATTTAATTTAAGTTTAATTCTATTAATTGTATTATAAATGCTTTTCTTAGTAACTCCAAGCATTTGATAAATCGCTTCAATTGAAGTTTGTTCTTTTATTAAGTTATATACCTTAAGTTCAAATTTAGATAATAATTCTATTTTATCTTCTGCATAGTTTTCATATACAGTTTCAATCATGTAATCTAATTCTGTTTCTCCAACAAACATTACGTTGTAAAAATAATCTTTTTCTCTTAGAATTATATTTCTTATACGCTGTTGAATTGTGGAATCTAAATAAGAATTAAATGTAACATTTTTATCTTCTCTATATTTATAAACACATTTATATAAAATTATTAAACACTCCTGATAAAAATCTTCAAAGTTTTTCTCTTTTATTCTGTATTTTATCAATCTACTTTTTATTAATGGTTTATACTTTTCAACAATAATATCTAAAGCAATTTCATCAGATTCTGAAATAAAATATAACAATTCATTATCGTTATATTTTTGTACACTCATATTTTTGTTATATATTAAATTCTATTTTTATACTTTTACTTTTTTGTGTTTTGTTGTCTTCTAATTTCATAGATTAAGATTGCAGCTGATACAGATGCGTTAAGTGAGTTAATTTTCCCCCACATTGGAATTTTCACTAGAAAGTCACATTCTTCACGCACTATTCTCGAAACTCCTTTTCCTTCAGAGCCAATTACTAAACATATTTTCATATTGTAATCTACATCCCATAGGTTTACACTTTCACTTGTGTATTCTGCACCAACAATCCAATATCCCTTATCTTTCAAACTTTTTAGTGTTTGTCTTAAGTTTGTTACTTCACTTACTTTTACATACTCTGTAGCTCCTGTAGAAACTTTAGCTACTGTAGTTGTGACATGAACACTTCTGTTTTTAGGAATAATAACACCATCACTGCCCGCTATTTCACATGTTCTAATTATAGCGCCTAAATTATGAGGATCTTCTAATCCATCTAACGCAATAATCAAAGATTGATTATTTGAGTTATTAGAATTATTTGTTAAATCATCAACACTATAATATTTGTATTCAAATTGTTTTGCGG
>CAZHQU010000111.1:0-3766 GCA_964534245.1 uncultured Coprobacillus sp. | reverse complement strand
CCATTAGCAATTTTTGATAAATCAAATTTGTTCATGTATTTAATGTCAACTTTTCTTGATTGTGCTAGACGTTCTACATCTTTATCTACTACTTCTCCGTTTTTTTCTTTTACAAGATAAACTTCTATTACGGATGAGTTTTTTATAGCTTCCACTACTGTGTTTTTTCCATAAATAATTCTAAAGTTACTCATATTTTCCTCTTTTTAGTTATGTTAATTAATTTACTATATATTAAGATTCTTCAATTATTTTTAAGGCCGAACCTAAAATTTCATTTAATCTGTCGTTTCGTTCTAACAAATATAAATATCCAATTAAAGCTTCAAAGCCAGATGAAGTCAAATAATCCCTGACATTTGTGCTTTTAGAATGATGTCTATAGTTATAATTCCTACCTCGATGGAAGACATTAACTTCTTCTTCAGTAAGCATATGCTCTATACCATTATAAATCTTTACATGAGCTGTAGCACTAACATACTTAATGCATAGCTTATGTAGTTCTTCTGGTTTTGTGTATCCTTTAGCTAATAAATAACTTCTGATGTAAAGTTCATAATAAGCATCACCAATATATGCTAAATCAGATCCATTTAACCCTCTTGCATCGATTTTCTCAATGTATTCTTTTAACATATTATAGCACTATGTTTTGAGCTTGAATTTTATTTCTTAGTTCATCAGCAAGTTCAAAGTTCTTTTCTTTTTTAGCTTGATTCCAACTATTAACTAATTCTTTTTCTTCTTCAGTTAATGGTTTAATATCTACATTAATACCTAATACCCATAATAATTCATGTAAGCATTTTAGAGCTTGCATTAATACATCTTTATCAATATTCGGATTTCTAACATAAGTATTAACTAGTTTCGTCATGTTAAATATTGAAGTAATAGCATTCGCTGTGTTAAAGTCACTACTCATACTTTCAATAAATTCATTTTTAACTTTTAGAACATCTTCATTTGCAAGTTCTAAATCAAAATTTAAGCCATTTGCAAGTTCTAATTTTCTATAAAGACTAATATACGCTCTCTTGATTTTTTCATAATCTGTTGTTGATTGAGTAATTAGTTCTTCTTTATAGTTTAGTAATTGACGATAAGGAACATTAAGCATCATAAGTCTATATACTTGATAAGGAACAGTTTCTAAAATGTCATTTACCCAAAGTACATTACCTAATGATTTACTCATCTTTTGTCCACTTAAATCAATACGTCCATTATGAATCCAGTAATTAGCTATTTTATGATTATTAACACATAATGATTGAGCTATTTCATTATCATGATGAGGGAATTTTAAATCATTGCCACCACCATGAATGTCAATTGGACCTTTAAATATATCATCAATCATAACAACACATTCTGTGTGCCAACCAGGTCGACCTTCACCCCATGGAGAATCCCATGTGATACCAGCATCAGTTTTCTTCCATAATGTAAAATCGATTGAATTATGTTTCTTTTCATTATTTTCAATACGAACACCATTTAGTAAGTTTTCAACAGTTTGACCACTTAACACACCATATTCTTTGATTTTCATTACGTCAAAGTATACGTCACCAGATGCCTCATAAGCACATTCTTTTTCAATCATCTCATCAATAAACTTAATAATATTTTCCATATTTTCAGTAACTTTAGGGTTTTTAAAATGAGGTAAACAATTAAGTTTACGATAGATATTAGTAATATCTTCAATGTATCTTTCACTTATTTCTTTTTCAGATACACCTTCTTCAATTGCTTTCTTAATAATCTTATCGTCGATATCAGTGAAGTTAGAAACATATTTGACATTATATCCTAAATATTTAAAGAATCTAACTACTGAGTCAAAAAAGATTACTGGACGAGAGTTACCAATGTGGATTGAACTATAAACAGTTGGTCCACATACATAAATAGAAACTTCACCTTCTTTAATAGGTTTAAATTCCTCCAATTTATTTGTTAGAGAATTGTATATTTTAATCATACTACCACACTCCTATAATTTACACTATTATATTATATCAAATTTACTAAAAAAGTAAAGTTTGATATCTTTTTCTTTATCAAATTAAAAATAATTTTTTTGATTTTCTAATAAAGTTATATCGTATTACCAAATAAGTTTTTCCTATTTGCAAATGTTTTAAGTATAAAAAAATTAGGCCCTAAAGCCTAAAATTTCATCATATTTAATAATTGATCTTTAGTTCTATATCCTAAAGCTTGTCTTTGAGCAGTTCCATCTTTAAAAACAATAATTGTAGGGATAGAAGAAATGTTAAACTTCATAGCAAGTTCTCTTTCTTCATCGACATCAACTTTAACAACTGCTGTGTTAGGTAAATTCATTTCTGATAATTCTTCAATAATCGGAGCAATCATCTTACATGGACCACACCATGTAGCGAAAAAGTCAACTAAAACAATTTCATTTTCTTTTATAATGTTTTCAAATTCTATGCTTGTAACTTTCATAATTAATCCTTTCTATATATGTCTAATAAATATATTATACATTTTATTCATGTTATATATTTTATTATTATTTTAATATTATACTATATATTTATATTTTTTAAAGTAGCGGAGAAAATATTCTTAAAATAAATTGAATTATCTTCTTATAAATAGGTCTATTTTTCCACTCATCGTAACTTATTTCTTTGCACTCTTCAATCGTTTTTAAATAATCTTCTTTCATTTCTGTTGTTATATCCTTGTTTATAACCATTACTGCGTTTTCAAAATGCAAGTATAAACTTCTATAATCTATATTTATTGTTCCACAAATACTATATAAATCATCACAAATGAAGTTCTTTGCATGATTAAATCCAGGAGAATATTCATAAATTTTTATCCCGTTTTCTAATAATCTTCCATAATGCGCTTGCGAGAGCATAAATACAAGCTTTTTATCAGGTATACCAGGAAGCATTATTCTAACATCAACATTTGATTTTTTTGCTAAAATTAGTTTATCAATAAATTCTTTATCAATAATGAAATATGGAGTTGATATATAAACATAATCTGTAGCATTCATAATCATTGTTGAGTATATTTCATAACCAGTGTTAGATTGACCAGTTGGGCCGTCACAATATGGCATTACTAAATTACTATAATTTTTGTTATTTACATTATCGCTTGATATATACTTATATTTATTGACGTTTAGCATTTCTCTTGATGACATATACCAAGTCTCTGAAAACATTGATAAAAGTGAATATACCGCATCTCCTTCTAATCTAATTGCATTATCTCTCCATTTTCCATATTTTTCTATCCAATTGGCATATTCATCAGCAATGTTATCTCCACCAACATATCCTATTTTCCCATCAACTATTATTATCTTTCGGTGATCTCGAAAGTTTGTAGCGGGGTTGATTATTGCTCCTAATGGAGCATATTTAAATATTTTTAAATTAGGAATTTCTAAGAATCGTTTTCCAAATCCTTTTTTTAGTTTTAATTTACTTCCTATGTCATCATATAATATTTTTATTTCAATTCCTTCTTCACCCTTAGTTTTTAATACTTCATATAGTTCATCAAGCATCCTCCCACTTGATATTATGAACATTTCAATAAAAATATACTTTTCTGCTTTCTTTATATCATCAAGAGTATTATAAAATTTCTTTTCTATATTATTATAAAAAGTTATGTCTGTATTATTATATATAGAAAGACCTCTATTATTATTTACTATACTAGCATATTTATATGCTATTGGATTTATCTCTTT
>CAZHQU010000110.1:0-6550 GCA_964534245.1 uncultured Coprobacillus sp. | reverse complement strand
GTTACTGTTGCTTTTATTATACTTAAAATAATTAGTAGTGATGAGAATCCTGATTATAAAGTTCCGTGGATAGTAACTGTAATCGCTATACCTGTTGTTGGGATGATGTTATATTTTATGTTTTCAAAAAGGAAACTTCCAAAGAAAATAATAAAGAAACTAACTTTTCTAAATAGTAGAATATTATATGGAAAACAAGTAGATAATTTAGAATTACTAAAACAAAAGAATATGATGTATTATACACAAGCATTGAATTTATGTAAGATAAGTAATTCAAATTTATATTGTAATGATTATTTAACATATTTTAAAATAGGAGAAGAAATGTTTGAAGATATGTTAAATGAACTTAAAAAGGCAAAAGAATTTGTTTTTATGGAATATTTCATTATTGCTGAGGGTAACTTCTGGAATTCTATTTTGGATGTATTAAAAGAAAAAGCTAAAGAAGGAGTAGAAGTAAAAGTTGTATATGATGATATAGGATGTATGTCAACTCTTCCGGGAAGTTATTATAAAGACCTTAAGAAATATAATATTGATGCAGTACCATTTTCTAAACTAAAAGGAACTGCTGATGGAGAATTTAATAATAGAAGTCATAGAAAGATTTTAGTTATTGATGGTAAAGTAGGTTTTACTGGTGGAGTAAATATTGCTGATGAATATATCAATGAAGATATTAGATTTGGACACTGGAAAGACACGGGTATTAAAATTAAAGGTGAATCAGTAAACGAATTAACTAGATTATTTCTAATTGATTATTATTTAAATGTTAAAAACGATATAGATATTAATATGTATTATAAATGCACAAATGGTTTAGATAATAATATTGATAGTGAAAATAGTAATTATGTTATTCCCTTTGGAGATGGTCCAAAGCCTATATATGAAAAGAATGTTGGGAAAATCACTATAATGAATTTATTAAATCATGCTACAAAATATGCATATATAACGACACCTTATTTAATAATAGATAATGAGTTAATGAGATGTATTGAAAATACTGCACTTCGTGGTGTTGATGTTAGAATAATGATTCCACATATTCCTGATAAGAAATTAGTGTTTGAAATGACAAAGAGTAGTGCGGAGATATTAATGAAATCAGGTGTAAAGGTATATGAATATACTCCAGGATTTATTCATGCTAAATCATATATTGTTGATGATGAAATAGGTATGATTGGTACTATAAATTTAGATTATAGAAGTTTAACTCATCATTTCGAAAATGGAGTATGGTTTGTTGATGAAAAGCTAGTTAAAGATATGAAAGAAGATTATTTAAATATGGTAGAAATATCAGAATTATTAAATAATAAAAAAATTAAGAATAATTATTTAAGAAGACTAATTAGGTCTATTATTAAATTGTTTTCGCCATTGCTTTAAAAGGAGTAAAGAAGATATAAATGGAAAATTATAATACAAATATAAATGCTATTGAGATAAGAGACTTAACTAAATCATTTAAAGGAATGTATGCATTAAATGGTTTAAATATGACCGTTCCAGTAGGATCAATTTATGGATTTATTGGGGAAAATGGTAGTGGCAAATCAACAACTGAAAAGTTGATTTGTGGGTTATTAGTTCCAGATAAAGGAACAATTAAACTATTTGGAAAAGATTATAAAGATTCAGGAATTAGAGTGCGTGTAGGAGCATTAATAGAAAATGCAGGATGTTTCCCAGGTTCAAGTGTTTATACAAATCTAAAGATGCAAGCTATTAATCTAAACTTAGATAATGTTGAAGAACAAATAGATAGAGTATTAAAAATTGTTCGAATGGAAGAGTCGAAGAAAATTATGTTTAAAGATTGCTCATTGGGTATGAAACAAAGAATTGGTATAGCAATGGCATTATTAGGTTATCCAGCATTATTAATTCTAGATGAACCAATCAATGGATTAGACACAGATGGAATGAAAATAATGAGAGAGATTTTAGTTGATATAACTAAAAACTATGGTTGTACTGTACTTATTTCTTCACATATTTTAGGAGAACTTGAAAAAATAGCTACTCATTATGGAATAATTAGACAAGGTAAAATGATACAAGAGTTATCAGCAAAAGATATGGATAATCGTTCTCAAGTGTTTACTTCATTAAAAACAAACAGTATAAAAGAAACTAAAGAAGTTCTTAGAAAAAAATATAATAATGTAAAAGAAGAAGATGGATATATTCGTGTATATGATGTTGATAATACTGAAGAGATAGTAGATTATTTAATGAAGAACAGTATAGTCGTAAGTGAAATAAAGAAAAATAAAATTGGACTAGAAGAATATTATATTGAATTAATGGATAATAGATTATACGAGGAGGTAAAATAATGAATAATTTAAAATTTGAATCACCTTCATTTATTAAAAGATTAAAAGGAATGCTAGGTGTAGATTTCTACAGATTATTTCATACTCCTTTATTTTACATTTTCTTAGGGATTGCTGCAATAATACCTGCATTAGTTGCAATGGGATTTTCAGAAACTGATCTTGAAACAGGACAAATTATTGGAAGTACTTTAAAGAATATATGGATAATGGTTGCGGCTGAGACACCTCTTTATGTTGTAAATGATATAGCTGAATATGCTAATATGAATATGGTGTTTATTTTTGGTGGAATTATGGTATCAATTTTTATAGGTCATGATTATAAGAGCGGATATGTTAAGCAGTTATTTACTACTCATGCTAAAAAACAAGATTATATGATGTCTAAAACAATATCATGTGCATTTGCTATGGCATGTATGTGCGTAACATATTTAATTGGTACAATAGCATCAGGAATATTCTTACAAACATCATTTAAAGTAAATATAGGCTCATTAATAATTGCTATAGTTTCAAAAATGATAATGAGCTTAGGATGGGCAAGTTTATACACATTTTTAAATATTATATTTAGAAGATATTTCGGTATATCAATTGCTTCAAGTTTCTTCTTTGGAACTGGTATTTTAATTATAGGTGCCGCCGCAATTTTCTCTAATTCACCAATTCTAAATATATTTTTATATGGATCAAGTGTATATGCTTGTTTATCAAGTTCAATAGTTACATTAATAGTTTGTTTAGCAGTATCAGCTTTATGGACAGTAATATATAATATTGTTGGAACGTATGTTCTAAATAAAAGTGATGTTTACTAGGAGGCATAAATGAACGCAATTGAAATCAGAAACTTATGTAAAAACTTTGGTGAAAAACAGGCTTTAAATGAATTTAATATGACAGTACCAAAAGGCGCTATCTATGGATTTATTGGTGAGAACGGTAGTGGTAAATCAACAACAGAAAAAATCATATGTGGATTGTTAATACCTAATAGCGGTTCTGTTAAATTATTTAATAGAGATTATAAAGATATAGATGTAAGAGCAAAAGTAAGTTCATTAATTGAATCTCCTGGATGCTTTCCTAGTTATAGTGTTTGGAATAATTTAATGTTACAAGCAATAAATTTAAGTATACCAAATCCAGAAGAAGAAGTAAGAAAAGTTTTAAGATTAGTAAGAATGGAAGGAGCAGCTGGTAATAAATATAAAAATTGTTCCTTGGGAATGAAACAAAGAATAGGAATTGCAATGGCTTTACTAGGCAATCCTGACTTATTAATATTAGATGAACCAATTAATGGATTAGATGTTGATGGTATGAGAATAATGAGAGAAATATTAGTAGATTTATCTAAGAAAGATATTACAGTAGTAGTGTCTTCACATATATTAGGAGAACTTGAAAAAATAGCGACTCATTATGGAATTATAAAAAAAGGTAAAATGATAAAAGAAATGACATCAAGTGAATTTGAAAATGAATGTAGAACTTATATAGCATTAAAGTCAAATAACTTATTAGAAGCAAAAATCAAACTTAATCAAAAGTATTCTAAAGTTGTTGAAGATAATAATGGATATCTAAGAGTATATGATGAAGTATCACCTGAAGAAGTTGTAACATATTTATATGATAATAATATTATTGTTAGTGAAATCTATTCTTCGAAAATAAGTTTAGAAGAATATTATATTGATTTAATGGAACAAAAAGGAGGCAAATAAGATGGAAAAAACATTTGAAAAGTTTACGTTTAAGAAACGTCTTATTAGTATGTTAAAAGTTGACTTTAGAAGAATGAATACAATGCCTCTTTTCTATATTATATTTGGAATATCAATAGTAATACCAATTCTAATATTTGTGATGACAAGTATGGTGGGAGAAAGTGCACCGAATCCAAATAATCCAAATCAAATGCCAATGCCTAGTTTTGAAAATGTATGGCAAGCTTTAGGAGTATTACCAAATGCAGAAGCAGTAGTGGGGATTGATATGTTAAGTATGTGCAATATAAACTTAATGTATTTTGGTGTAGCGGTATTATTGTGTTTATTTGTATCACAAGATTTTAAAAGTGGTTATGTTAAAAACTTATTCACAATGAGATCAAATAAAATAGATTATGTAGTTTCTAAAACTATTTGTTGTTTTGTTTGTGGAGTGATTTTATTTCTGGGATTTTTAATAGGATCAATCATAGGTGGTAGTATAGCAAAACTTTCTTTTGAAATGGATGGTTATAATGTAGGAAATATTATTATGTGTATGATAGCAAAAATTTTCTTACTATTAGTCTTTTTGCCTATTTTCTTAGTTATGAGTATTGTTGGGAAAGAAAAAACATGGTTATCAATGTTACTGGCTTTTGGTGTGAGTATGTTATTATTTATGATGATTCCATCAATTTCACCATTAAATTCAACAATAATTAATGTAATATTAAGCTTTGCAGGCGGACTATTATTTAGTTTTGGAATAGGTGCTATTAGTAATGTGGTTTTAAATAAGTCAAATATTTTATAAATTATAAAACCTTCTATTTGGGTAAGTAGAAGGTTTTTATTTTTTGATAAAACTTGTAAAAAGTAAACGTTTTTCTATCGAAAAATGTTGAAAAAAATATTTAAAGTGGTATACTATTATGGTGCGAAAATTTATATACTAAATTATATAAGATATTGAAAACATAATATAAATCAAAGGACAGGTTTAAGATTATGGGAACATCATCACTTTTAATTAGTTTATCAATAGCTTTATTATCTGGATTATTGTTATCTAGATTAGCTAAATTAGTAAAATTACCAGCAGTAACTGCTTACTTGATTGCTGGGGTATTAGTTGGTCCATATGTTTTAGGAGCATTAGGTATTCCGGGATTAGGTATAGTTGCTGAGGAAATAGGAAGTCTAGGTATTATCTGTGACGTTGCATTGGGATTCATTGCTTTCTCTATGGGTAATGAGTTTAGATTAAGTCAATTAAAGAAAATAGGAAAACAAGCAACAGTAATCGGTATATTGCAAGCTTTAGTTACTTGTTTAGTAGTAGATGGAGCTTTAATAGGATTACATTTCATAAGGCCAAAATTTTTATCATTAGAAGCTGCAATTGTTTTAGGTGCAGTAGCAACAGCAACTGCTCCAGCTGCAACCTTAATGGTTGTTAAACAATATAAAGCCAAAGGGAAACTTACTGATATCTTACTTCCAGTAGTTGCACTTGACGATGCAGTTGGTTTAGTAGTATTTGCTATCTCATTTGGTATTGCGAAAGCAATGGGAAATGGAGATGTAAAATTAATTAATATAATCTTAGAACCATTATTAGAAGTAGTTCTATCTCTTGGTTTAGGATTTATTGCTGGATTAATCTTTAATGAAATTGAAAAACATTTCCACTCAAGATCAAAACGTATGGCTGTAACAGTAACATTCGTATTACTAACTGTAGGTTTATCTTTATTAAAATTTGAAGTTGCAGGTATTCATATTGGATTCTCATCTTTATTAGCATGTATGATGTTAGGAACTGTGTTCTGTAATGAATGCGATGTATCAGAAGAGTTAATGGATAGAGCTGATAGATGGACAGCACCAATTCTAATTCTATTCTTCGTAATAAGTGGAGCTGAACTTGAATTGACAGTATTTACTGAATTTGCAGTTGTAATTATAGGTGTAGTATATATTATAGCAAGATCAGCTGGAAAGATTATGGGAGCAAGTGTAAGTTCTAAGATGATGAAATGCGATGATAATATAATTAAGTATTTAGGTATTACATTACTTCCTCAAGCTGGTGTAGCTTTAGGTATGGCTATTAAAGCAACTGAACTTGGAGAACAAGGAAAGATAGTAAGAAATATAACATTATTTGCTGTATTAGTTTATGAAATAGTTGGTCCATTCTTAACTAAGATTGCATTAACTAAGGCAGGAGATATTAAATCAGAAGGCAAAACAAGTGCACGTGGTGAAGGAATGAATAAACCTGAACCAAGTACACAAAACTAAGTAGTGATAAATTATCACTACTTTTATTTTACCTATTAAATAAATATAATTGTAAATATATAATTATACAAAAATACTATATAATATAGTATAACCTGCCTTTTGGGTCTTATTCAAAAAGGTTGGCATTGAGTTTGTAAAATTAAGCACCTTAATAGT
>CAZHQU010000109.1:0-6566 GCA_964534245.1 uncultured Coprobacillus sp. | reverse complement strand
AATATTAAAAAACTACAAAATGTAAAAAAAAGATGATGGAATTGAACAAAAATGACATTTTGAAAATTTTTAAATTAAATAATCTTAAAGGTTAAAATTTAAGTTTAAATAGGAAATAATCGATAAATCAATAAATAATAGAAGAATAAAAAGATAGGCTTTTGCCTATCTTGTTTATTTAGCTTTTTCGATAATTTTATCAATTAAACCATATTCTAAAGCATCCTTAGCAAACATAAAGTTGTCTCTTTCTGTATCGGCTTTAACTTGTTTAACTGATTTACCACAGTTTTCAGCAAGAATTGTATTCATTCTTTCTTTAACTCTTAAGATATTTTTAGTATGGATTTCGATATCTGTAGCTTGACCTGAGTATCCACCTAATACTTGATGAATCATGATTTCACTGTTTGGTAAAGAATAACGTTTGCCTTTAGCACCAGCAGCTAATAAGAATGCACCCATACTTGCAGCAAAGCCAATGCAAATAGTAGATACATCTGGTTTAATATAATTCATAGTATCAAAAATTGCCATACCAGCAGTAACAGATCCACCTGGAGAATTAATATATAAACAAATATCTTTATCAGGATCTTCGGCAGCTAAGAATAATAATTGAGCAATTACAGAATTAGCAACAGCATCATTAATCTCGCCACTTAATAATACGATTCTATCAACTAGTAAGCGAGAGTAAATGTCAAATGAACGTTCACCATGTGAAGTTTTTTCAATAACATAAGGTATATACATTCTAATAATCTCCTTTTCTCTATATAAAGTATATATTAAATATCAAAAAAAGTAAAGCAAAAAAAGTTAAATTAATCTGTAGGTTTAATAGTCAAGAGCACATTCGATATTAAAAAGTAAACATATAATAAAGTGGGAGGTGAAGATATGAACGGTAGATGCAATCAAAACGTATATGTAAATAATCCTATTGTTACTAGACAAACAAATGTAGTAAATAGATATTTTTATGTCGATCAACCACATATTTGTGAGATGGAAACTCAATATGTAAATCATTATATTAAGAGACATACATATGTTCCTAGATACATTAGCAGTGAACAAAATGTTTATAGTGAAGTAAATTGTGGATATGGTCAAAATTATTATAACAATTTTAATAGTATTAATACAAATAATGGAAATAATAATTGTAATAGCTGTGGAGCTTAAAACCAAAAATAGTCAGGCAACTGACTATTTGTTTTTTATGGTTGTTATTTTATTTACATTTTAACGCTTTTGTGTTAAAATATGGATATACTCAAAGGAAGAAAAATCGAGTAAAGGAGAGATTATTATGGAATTTATCACACCTCAATTGATAACATGGGTTTTAACAGGTTTAGGTGTATTGTTTTTATTCTTTGGATTTTTACATGGATATATTAGAGGTGCACATAAAGCTACATATAGATTTGTTGTATCTTTAGTAGTTATTCTTGGGTTATGGACATTGTTACCAACAATAACAGCAGGATTATTTGATTATAATTTTGGTTCAATAACAACAATTAAATTTGATGGATTTGAAGGTTATGAATTTTCATCAGTGAATGAAATCATAACATTTTTCTCAAAATATCTTTTAGGTTTCATAAAAGAAGAAAATGGTGTTCTAGTTGAAGTAGCATCAGATATAGTTATTCAAGATACAATGCTATATGGATTGATTTATGGCCTTGGTGAAATGATAGTACGAATAGTTTTATTATTAGTAATAATAATTCTAAACTGGACTATATTTAGAGTTATATTTTGGATTTTTTATCGATTCATTAAACCTAAGAAACAAAATAGATTTAATGCTAAAACAAAGACTAAGAAAAGCCGTTTGATTGGTGGATTAATTGGTGCTGTAAATACAATCTTTATTTACTTAATTATTTGTGTTCCGTTATCTGGTGTATTTTCAATTGCTGATAATGCGGCAAATCTAATTGATGAATCTCAAAAAGTAGAAGAAGAAATTATTAATGTAAGTTTAGGAACAGAAGTAATTACTTTATCAGGTGAAAACTTAGCTAATTTCAATATTAAGCAACTTAAAGCTTGGACTTCTATATATCGCAATTCGTTAGGTGGTTTTTTATTTAGCTTAAATGTTGGGAATGATACAGCTCTTGACTGCGCAATTTTCGACAAAGTTTTTGCTTTTAAAGCTGCTGATGAAAATATCGCAATTAGAAAAGAAATAGACGTTGTTGCTGATGCTGCAACAGTAATTAAAGAAGACATCATTCAACCAATGGTAAATGGAGAAGATACAGACTTTGTAAAAGTTTTAGATAATTTATCTTCAGAAGATATTCGTGCAATGTTTACTGAATTAGGCAATTTAAAAGTGGTTAATATCGTAGTTCCAATTGGCTTAGAATCAGCAATTATTATTGTTAAGAATGATGATGAAATGGCTAAAGAATACGCTAAATTAGTAGATATTATTGAAAAAGTAGATCCAAAAGATATTGTAATCTCTGATACAATTGTTCAAATAGGAGAAGTTTCAGCAAGTTTAAAAGAACTTGTTGAAAAGAGTGGCTATAAACTAAGTGAGTTACTAGCACCTGCTGAAGGTGGTGCCGCTGCAAACTATCTTGATGTTTTATTAAAAGTTGATACAGAGGCTGTTACTAATGTTTTTGATGCAATTGGTAATATTACAATTATAGATACAATTCAAGAAATCTCTTTTGCTGCTTTAGAAGATTATATGGATGAAGCAGAAGGTTTAGAAAAGTTTATATTAATGTATCCTCATATTACTGTTAGTGATGATGGATATTATGTAATTAGTGGAACAAAATCTAATGTTCAAGTTATTGAAGGAAAAGATTTAAATAATTTATTAATCTCTCTAGATGATAATGATAATTGGGTTATTGAAGGCATCGCCACAACAATTAATGGTAGTGAAAACTTATTCAAGATTCAATTAAACGATGTGAAGATTACTGATGAAATTAAAAATATTGGTAATTTATATTCAGCATTTAAAAAGTTAGGAATTACATCATTCAGTGAAATTACAGCGTTCATTGATGGAGGCCCTGATGCAGTTGGTAGTTTAGATATTTCTAAATTTACATATGAAAACTTAGATGGATTATTTGCTTCATTACTTAACTTTAAGATAATAAGTAATCATTTAGATAATATATATGTTATATTAAATAACTTCTTACCAAATGAATATCATGAAATGTTAACTGTTTCTGAAATAGACAGTGAAGACTTAACATCGCTTGTCTATGCCGCAAAAATAGTTGCTGAAACAGGTGTTCTTTGGAATATGGATGAAAAAATTAACACAAATGGAGAAATAGATTATACAAAAGTATATGAAATCTTTAATGACGTTAAGGAAGAACTTGCTAAAGGAATTACTGATTCAAGCATAATAGTTGACAATATTAACACTGTTGCCGATTATGCAATCAAAACATTTGCACCAGAATTAACATTAGATTTCTCATGTGTTAATTGGCAACAAAATGGCGAAGAAGAATTGAATAAATTCTTTAATGTTGTTAGTGTTGTATTAAAACATGGAAACAAGTTAATGAAAGATTTCTATTCATTAACAGATGAAGAATTAGATGAATTATGTGATGTATTAGCAGATAACTTCTCACAATCAGTTTTATTACAAAATAATATGAACAATATTATTGACTTAGTATCAAGTATGGATGCTTTCAAAGAAATGGGTATTACATTAGATAAACTTGAAGAAGGACATTGGACTGAAGAAGAATTAAGAAATATTTTTGGTGCTGTTAAAGTAGTAGTTAAAGTGATGAGTCATGCTGAAGGTGATGAAGGAGAAAAGAACTTACTTGTTGAATTGTTAAAATTAACAGAAGAAGATTTAGATACATTCTTAAACTCTGAATTTATAGTTAAGAACTTAGCTCATAACTTAGTAGAAATGAGCAAAGAAGGTGGCTTACTATATGAAAAGATTATCGTTAATCTAGAAGCTGATAGCCCTGAATGGTTTGATGTTTACGAAGGCGATACGAGAGTTAAAGAGGGTGAATTAAGAATCATTTTATCAAATGCAATTAAGCTTATTGATGGTATCAAAGATTTTGAAAATACAGATTTATTAATCGAAACAATTGTTAAAAATATTCCTAGCCTAAGTAATAACTTTGGTGAAGAAGATGATGAGATTGGTGATTTATTATCAAGTAAGATTCTTTCTGATACAATTATTTATTACTTAGAAAATTTAGATACAAAGTTATCTGAAGATTTAGCAGAAATAATAGTTATAAGTGATGGTATCGTTTGGAAAGATACGACTACAGAAAAAGGAGAATTAAGAAAGATTCTTGCTGTATTTAGTGATATTCTAATTGATAAAGATGGAAACGTAATTGTAAGTGATTTACAAGAAGGCGATAGTAATAAAATTATTGAACTTGTATTAGATTTAGATGATACTAAATTAGATACTATTTTAGATAGTAAAATTATATTAGACACAATCGTTAAATTCATTGAAGAATTTGGTGAAGGTGAAGAAAGTAGTTTCACAATTTATTTAAAAGATAAAGATCGTGATGATGTATATTGGAGAAACGAATTAAAGTCTGTACTAAAAGGTTTAAAAGTAATCGCAATTGATGAAGAAGGTAAATTTATAGAATTTGGTAATGATACAAAACAATATGTGGATATCTTAACAAACGTTAAAGAAGATGATGTTGAAACATTAGTTGCAAGTGAAATTTTAGTTGATACAATTGCTCATCTATTAATAGATTTAGCAGAAGGTGAAGATTCGTTCTTTGTTGTATCTGACAAGTTCCGTGCAGAAGTTTGGACAGATACTCAAACAACTCTTTGGAGAGAAGAAATCAAGAAAATTATCACCACAGCAAAAGTTCTATTAGTTGATGAAGAAGGAAATTCTGTATATGATGATTTAACAGGAAATGATACAAATAAACAAATTCAAATTCTTGTTAATATCAGTGAAGAAAAATATGATGATTTAGTTGCAAGTGAAATCATAACTGATACAATTGCTAAGATTATTAAAGACTTAGGTGAAGATGGAACAATCACAATTTCTGAAATAGTTAAAGATTATATAACAACAGAATGGCAAGATGAAATTAAAGCAATTATATCCTCAGTTAAGAAAATCTTAGTTGATGAAGAAGGTAATGTAGATATCGATAATATTCTGTCAGATATAGATACTTTAATCACAAACGTTGTTAATTTAAATAATAATCCAAACGGTGAAAATGATGAAATTGGAGAAATTCTAACAAGTCAAATCATTTGTGATACAATCATTGAACAAATTAAGTTACAAAGCAAAGAAAATGGTGGAATGTTAGTTGTTTCTGAAGATATCGTTTGGACTGATACCGTTGTTAATGGAGTTGTTACTGAAACAGGAGAATTACGTAATATCTTTAAAGCAATTAAAACAATCTTTAAAGATGAAACTATTGATTTAGAAAACCTAAATGTAGATGATTTAGTTAATGATGTTGTTAATTTAAGTAATAATCCAAATGATATTGATGATGAAGTCGGAGATGTATTATCAAGTAGAGTAATCTCTGATACAATCATTGAACTTCTAAAAGAACAAAGCAAAGATAATGGTGGAATGTTGATAATTGCTAATGATATTACATGGAATGATACTATTGTTAATGGTAATGTTACTGAAACAGGTGAATTACGTAATATCTTTAGTGCTATTAATGTAATGTATAAAGATAGTGAAATTAATTTTGAATCAATTAATGTTGATGAAATTTTAGAAAAAGCTAAATCTTTAAATAGTAATCCAAATGGCGAAAATGATGAAGTAGGAAAACTTACTTCAAGTAGAGTTATTGGAGATACAGCAATTGCTGAAATAATTAAACTTGGTGAAGAAGGAACTTTAACAGTTAATTATGATGCAAACGATGCTAGATGGTATGATACATACACAAACAACACAACCACTAGTGAAGGTGAATTGAGAAAAATCTTTAGTGTAATTCCTGTAATCTTTACAGAAAGCGTTGATATGAATAGTATTAATGCAAATATCATTTTAGATTTATCTGATTCTGATGTTGATACTGTATTAGGTTCAGTAGTATTTGCTGATACAATTGAAACAAAACTTTATGAATTAGATGGACAAAGTGATATCGTTGTAAATGAAATTACAGATTTAAATAAAGAAGTTAAAGCTATTATTAAAGCTTCTAAGATATTACTTGCTGATGAAGAAGGTAATGTTGATTTAGATAATCCAAACTTCGATGTTGAAAAAGCTATTAATTTAACTGATAGTGAACAAGATACAGTATTATCATCTCAAATTATTGTTGACACAATTTCAGAAAAATTAATTGATATGTCTGAAGATGAATCAAGTATGTTAGTTGTTAATACAAATAATATTAGTAATTGGAAAGTTGAAATCAAGAATATTTTAGGAAGTATTAAGATGATTCTTACTCCTGATGGCGATGGTAAGTACTTATCTAATCCTCAAGTAGATTATGATAAGATATATA
>CAZHQU010000108.1:0-6588 GCA_964534245.1 uncultured Coprobacillus sp. | reverse complement strand
GGCAGACGTGATAACCGCTACACTACGGAACCATTTCTATATATTATTATACCACAACAAATTTAAAAATGCAAGTTTTTTTGAAAAAAAGTTATAATAAAGTTTCCTTTATTATAACTCTTTATTATTATAAAATTTTTGATAGTTTATCAATAAATCTACTAGCAGATCTGTCATTACAATTTGTTAATAGAATAAATTCAATATTTAAATCTTTAACAAATCCTATTACTGTATTGGTTCCAATTGATGAACCACAATGATAAATAAGTTCATGGTTGTTTACTTTTTTGTTTCTTAATCCCATGCCATATTCAATATCTACATTATTAATTATATGTGTTTCATATAATTGTTTATATAAATCATCTAACTCTTGAATATGCTTTAACCATTTTTTTAAATCATCTATTGATGAGTATAATCCACCATCACCAAGTGTTGCGCTACACCAATATTGATCTTTCATCACAAGTTTATTATTTGTTTTTACATGACCATAGGCTCTATTTGGAACATCTGTTACTGGTTCAATATTCATCATAGTATTTTGCATGTCTAATGGTTTGAAAATTACTTTAGTTAAGTAATCATTTAAAATCATTCCTGATGCTTTTTCAATGATTAAGCCTAAGATAACATAAGCAGTGTTACTATATTGATATTTTAATCCTGTTTCAAAATATTGTTCATCTGTATTTCGAATATAATTTAGAACATCAATATCATGTATTTGCTCATCCGTATGTTCCATATCTTCATAATTTAGTAATCCTGATGTATGATTTAACATATTTCTAATTGTTATTGTTTTAGCATACTCTGGCATATTTTCAAACAAATCATATAGTTTATCATCTAATGATAATTTGTTTTCTTTTACTAATGATAGAATACCATACCCAATGAATTGTTTTGTAACGCTAGCTAATCTAAAATTAGTGTTTTGTCTTATTGGAGAATTTGTGTTTATGTTGGCAAATCCACTATACTCTTCGATTACTTTACTATTATCTTTATAGTATAATGCGTAACCTTGATATGCATCATCAACTATGTCATAAATTAAATCATTTAGTTGCGATATGACTTTAGATTCTTTAAAGTTTTCTTCATATGTAGGTGGATAAACAGATTGTCCATAAGACGTTATCACTTCTAATGGAATCTTTATATCACTTATTTGGTTTCTTTCATCTACTCTTTCAACACATATTGTGTGATTTGTTGGGAGAAAGTAACCTATAAGTTCATATTCAGATAAATACTTATTCAAATTATCTTTAAATCGATCTCTTACCTTTTTAGTTATATTTGTAGCATCATAAATTACATCATCTTTTGTTTTTAGTTCTTCTGATATAATCCAGTATACTTTTGGCCATACATCTTCTTCTTTAATTCCCGGATTTTCTAATCTTACTATGTCTGTTGATATTATTTTATATCCTTTTTCTTTTGCTAGTTCTTTAGCGTAAGTAGATTTTCCTGATCCTGGAATACCAATCATCATGTGTACTTTTTTCATATTATCTTCCCTGATTAATTCTATCTATTTCTGCAGAAAGTCTGAATAGTAGCGTTCCAGTACTATCTGAACCATAATCCCAGAACATAATTCCGCCTAAATTGTTATTTTTGATTAAATCTGCCTTTATTGCAAATGCTTCTGGATCATCATATGTAATAAATACTTTTCCGTCAGTTAAATAGTATGACGCTGTGCTTTCATCAAATAGTCTAACAAAGCTTGGATTAGTCATATATTCTTCTTTTATTTTTGTATATTGTATTGTTCTTGTGTCATCTGTTCCATCATCTTTTTTAGCTATCGGTTTTAATAGTACTGATGAATCTGCTGTTGTTGGGGTAGCAAGCGTTGAAATTTTTCCATAGAATGCTGCTCCAATAACTATTTTTTCAGCATCTACTCCGCCAGCCATATATGTTTGCATAGCATTTCTTGCTGAATAAACTCTATTACCAGGAAGTGTATTAGAATGATGTGTAGTTAATCCTGAACTATTTAGGTCATATGTCATTAAGTGGAAATAATCTAAATAATTGTTTAATTCTTTTAGATCATAGAATCTTTCTACATTTATTCCACCAATCATTGCTGAAGTTAATAACATTCCTTCTTTATATTCATCTAAAGCAACTCTTAACTCTTTGCATAATTTTGTAAAATTGTTTTTATCTTCTGGTCTTGAATCAGATAGTCCTGTCCATGCTGGGTATTCCCAGTCTAAATCAATTCCATCAAAAGAATATTCTTTTACAATATTCATAATTGATTCAACAAATTTTGCTCTTCCTTCATCAGTTAGACACGCATCACTAAACCCAGCTGAACCCGATCCGCCACCACCAATTGATAAGACAATTCTCACGCCTGTTGATCTTCTTAACTTCATATTTTCTTTTAAATATCTTAAACTATCAATATTACATAATCCATTTTGTACTCTAGCAAAGCAATAATTAATTACATCTACTTTATATGCATCTGTTTCTGACATTACATTTGATGTTCCTTCATAGAAGTATGCAAATACATGTTTTTCTGATTCATTCCATGGTCTTAAAACTACTGGTCCTAACCCTTTTACTATTATATCCCAAGTGTATGTTTCTGTTTTATAATCATTATCAATTGTAACTTTTATTTGAACTATCATATCTTCTTCTTTAGGGTCAATAATACCAGTTGGGCTCATTATATTTGTGTCTGAACTAGAAATTCTTAAAATATACAATAAACCATAATCAGTTGATTTCGGCAATGGTATGTTTTCAGTTGTTTCTGCTGGTATTAATGCTTGTAAATCTTCATATATTTTCACAAACATTATTTCAGCTTCTTTTTTACCAATATATTCTTCATAATACCATTCAGCTATGTTTCTTGTTTCAATAGATAATTCTAAAGTAACTCCATCAATCGTATAACTAACTGGTATATTAATGATTTCGTCTTCATCTTCACTATTTTCATCATAAACATATTTTTCATATACTACTTTATTATTGTCTACTTCTGCTGTACTTCCATCTGAATAAACTACTTCAAATTTGAATCCTTCTATAGTAAATTCTTTTTCTAATGTATATGTTGTTTCACCATATTCAATTATATTTAAAGATACAGGTTTACTTTTTTCTATTACCTCAATAGCAAATTTAAATGCATATTCTAATCCTTTTTCAACATATTTTACATTGATTTCTTTTTTACCAAGCGTAGAGAAATCTAAAGTATTAACAATCATATCATTAGTAAGATTTATATCTAATATTGAACCATCTTCATATTTTGCTTCTAAAACAAAACCACTAGGATTAAAAACTTCGTTTATATTATAAATTTCTTTACCTTTTGATTTAAGTTCTAATGATTCAATTTTGATTATCTCATCAATTGTTACATTAAATTTACAAGTCACAATTGTACCATTTTCTTCGTATTTAACTGTTAGTTCCTTCTCACCAATAGTACTAGAATCAAATCCGTCAACCATATCACTTGATAATTCTATTTCTTTTATTGTATTATCCTCATATTTACATTCGATTGTAAATTTACTTGGATCAAACGATTCGTTCAAATCATAATATACTTTTCCATATTCTTTTACTGTTATTGACGTTAGTCTTTTATTAATAACTTCAACTTTAAATTTTGTATTGAATGTTAATTCTTCCTTTGAGTAATTAACTATAATTTCCTTTTGTCCAGCTTCATCAAAAGGTCCATTAACGTTAGTCATTTCTAAAGTTAAATCTAATTCTTCCGCTTCATCGTCTATTTTAATAGTTAGAACATATCCAGTTGGATCAAATGTCTCTCCAACATAATACTCAGTCTTACCTTTTTTAGTAACTTCCATACTAGTAACCGGATCTTTACAACCCATTAAAACTATAGAAAATACAAATAATATGAATAGAAATATTTTTTTAACCATAACTTCACCTCTTTTTTATATTTTATCATATTTTCATTAATATTTAAAGTAATACTTTAAATTACTTATTTAAAAAAGAAAAAGTAGAAACTTAATTCTACTTTCTAATATAAATAAGTTCTATATTTATATATTTCGTTAGATGCTTTCTTCTGTTTTATCTTCATTAGAAGAAGCATCAGCTAGATCTTCTGTAATAAGATTAGTTTCAACACCTTTATTTCTCGTTTTTAATAAGTATTTCAATAAGAAATATACAGGGACTGCACCTAATACCATTATAATTGACCAGAATTGTGATGGTGTTAATCCTGGAATTAATTCACCTCTAGAATCTCCTCTAGCGTATTCAATAAAGAATCTCCATACACCATATACTGCTAAATAAATTGAAAATCCATACTTAAAGTTTTTCTTAAGGATTAAGATTACAATTATTGCCGTTAAAGCAAATAAAACAAACGCTTCAAATAATTGGACAGGATATTGCATTCCTTCAGGGAATTTTACTGCTAAAAAGTATAATGGATCACTTGGATCTGCAAATGAATCCCCACAACATCCAGCAAAGAAACATCCTACTCTACCAAATCCGTGAGCTATTGTAATACATGCAGGAGCGATTGGTAAAATATCTACTATTTTTCCTGTTAGTTTTTTCCTAAACATTGCATAACCTATTAAGAATGCGGCTACACCACCAATTAATCCACCTATAAAAGTTATTCCACTATTGAATAAATCAAATACTCCTGTTTCAATGAAATCATAGAACGCTTGAAATACTGCAGAAAAGAAGAATCCTACTAGTATAGCAATGTATCCATTAACTTCAACAAAATCTAAAAACTTTTTATCAACGCCACTCTTTTTTCCTACCCATCTAAGTAAGAATATACATAATACTATACCAACAGCAATGCATATTCCGTATAGCGTTACATAATCACCTATTAAAGTATCCTTATACATTATTTAACACCTTTATTTCCTTTCAATAAATTATGTTTAATATCCCAAAGTTTTTGAGATAGGTCAACATAGTAATTGTGTGGGTTTTCAAAACGTTTTACTTCGTCCCACAATTGCTTAACTTGAGATTTACAATAATTTTGTATTTCTTGAATGCTTGGAGTTTCATAAATAATCTCCCCGTTTTTAACTACTTGTACTAATAGTTCTTGAACACAAAAGTTTTCAACAAGTTTTCTCTTCCAAGTAGCCTCTGGATCAAAGATTTCAAATGGTTCTTCTGTTACTTCTTCATCCCATACAGTTAGAAGGTCAGCAATCGCCTTATTAGTATCTTTTGATATTAAACGATATACTTTCTTAAAATGAGGATTTGTAATCTTTTCTACATTTTCACTTATTTTAATCTTTGGAACAATTTCTCCATCTTTTTCAACAGCGACTAATTTATATACGCCATCAAATACAGGACTACTCTTTGATGTAATTAATCTTTCACCAACACCAAAAGAATCAACTTTAGCCTCTTGGAAGAATAAGTCTCTTATAATATATTCATCTAATGAGTTTGAGGCAATAATCTTACAATCTTCATAACCTGCTTCATCAAGCATTTCACGAGCTTTTCTTGAATAATATGCTATGTCACCTGAATCTAATCTAATACCTTTTGGTCTTTTACCTAGTGGTTTTAAAACTTCATTAAATGCTTTAATAGCATTTGGAACACCACTTTTTAGGATATTATATGTATCAACTAATAATACAACATTATCAGGATATACTTCACAATAAGTTTTGAACGCTAAATACTCAGTATCAAACATTTGGATCCATGAATGCGCCATTGTTCCACTTGCTGGTACTCCATATAAATAATCAGCTAGTACATTTGATGTGCTTCTTACACCACCAATAAATGCGGCTCTCGCACCTAGGGTTGCTGAAAGAGGTCCATGAGCTCTTCTTGCCCCAAATTCAGAGATAGCATGATTTTCAGATGCTCTTACTATTCTGTTTGCTTTTGTAGCGATTAATGAACTATGGTTGATTACTGATAAAACATATGTTTCAATAAACTGTGCCTCAATTGCATTTGATCTAACTATCATAATTGGTTCTTTCGGGAAGATTACTGTACCTTCTTTTACTGCATAAATATCTCCAGTAAACTTAAATGTCTTTAAGTATTCTAAAAATTCTTCAGAGAAGCATTTTTTCGATCTTAAGAATTCAATTTCGTCAGCACTAAAATGAAGGTTTTTGATATACTCTAAAACTTGTTCTAAACCTGCAGCAATAGCAAAACCACCTTGATCAGGAGTTCTTCGATAGAACACATCAAAATAACAAATTTGATCTTTGATGTCACTTTGGAAATATCCATGTGCCATTGTTAATTCATAGAAGTCACACATTAAAGTAAAATTATAATCATTCATATTATTTCCTTCTTTCTCATATAATATATATATATTATTATACTATATTTTTATTTTTTTATAAAGATATTATTTTCTTTTTATTTTTATTTATATAATATTTTCAACTTTTAATTTAAATGAAATAAATAATTAAGTTAATTTTACAATTATACAAATACAATATCAAATTTTTCATAAATAATTTATTATAGTTTAATATATTA